>NZ_JBDJLK010000016.1:0-90369 GCF_039673335.1 Pseudomonas sp. TWI929 | reverse complement strand
GGATGTTTCTGGATCACCGTCCAAGGCCAGGAAGGCCAAGGACGGTGAAGATTTCCAAAACCCGGTATCCGGTGGATCGTAAGGCTGCTCCGCTTAAGTGAACAGCATTACGCACGACGCGGGCCTTTTCCAACGCTGGCTGCTTAAGGCAGCAAGCCGGCATGGGACAGGCCCATGCGCTCATCCAGGCCAAACAGGATGTTGAGGTTCTGCACCGCCTGGCCGGAGGCGCCCTTGACCAGGTTGTCGATCACCGACAGCACCACCACCAGGTCACCACCCTGTGGGCGATGAACGGCAATGCGGCAGACGTTGGCGCCGCGTACGCTTCGGGTTTCCGGGTGGCTGCCAGCTGGCATCACATCGACGAACGGCTCATCGGCATAGCGCTTCTCGAACAGCGCCTGTAGGTCGACCGAGGTATCGAGCACATTTGCGTACAGGGTGGCGTGAATGCCACGGATCATCGGCGTCAGGTGCGGCACGAAGGTCAGGCCGATGTCTTTGCCAGCCGCAAGGCGCAGGCCCTGGCTGATTTCCGGCAGGTGGCGATGGCCCTTGACCGCGTAAGCCTTCATGCTCTCGCCGGCTTCGCAGAACAGCGAACCTACCGCCGCGCCACGGCCAGCGCCGCTGACACCCGACTTGCAGTCGGCGATCAGGCGCGACGGGTCGGCCAGGCCAGCTTCCAGCAGCGGCAGGAAGCCCAGCTGGGTGGCGGTCGGGTAGCAGCCCGGCACGGCGATCAGGCGTGCCTGGCGGATCTTCTCGCGGTTCACCTCAGGCAGGCCGTACACCGCGTCCTTGAGCAACTCTGGCGCACCGTGCGGCTGGCCGTACCACTTGCCCCACTCGGTGGCATCCTGCAGGCGGAAGTCGGCCGACAGGTCGATCACCTTGGTGCCGGCTGCCAGCAGCTCGCCGGCCAGGGCATGGGCAACACCGTGCGGGGTGGCGAAGAACACCACATCGCAGGCGGCCAGGGCCTTGCTGTCCGGTACGCTGAACGCCAGCCCGTCATAGTGGCCGCGCAGGTTCGGGTACATGTCCGCTACCGCCACGCCCGCCTCGGAGCGCGAAGTGATGACCGCCACTTCGGCCTGTGGATGCTGTGCCAGCAGACGCAACAGTTCGACGCCGGTGTAACCCGTGCCGCCGACGATACCGACCTTGATCATAACGCTTGCCCCTTATCAACGAGCCGTCTGGAAAGCGCACGATAATAGGGGCGCAAGGCGCCTGTAACAACTCTTCGGGTGACCCTTCGGGCGCTTGACCACTACTATCTGACGACCGTGATTACCTGAAGGAACTCCCTCCATGCTTTACCTATGGATCAAAGCGCTGCATATCGTCAGCGTGGTCTGCTGGTTCGCCGGCCTGTTCTACCTGCCGCGGCTGTTCGTCTACCACGCCCAGAGCCAGGACAGCATCAGCCAGGAACGCTTCGTGACCATGGAGCGCAAGCTGTACCGCGGCATCATGAACCCGGCAATGATCGCCACCTACGTGTTCGGTGCCTGGATGCTCTACCTCACCCCCGGCTGGCTGAGCCAGGGCTGGCTGCATGCCAAGCTGACCCTGGTCATCCTGCTGACCGGCTACCATCACGTGTGCGGCGCCCAGCGCAAACGCTTCGCCAGCGGCAACAACACCCGCAGCCACGTCTACTATCGCTGGTTCAACGAAGTGCCCGTGTTGTTCCTGCTGGGTATCGTAATTCTGGTGGTGGTCAAACCGTTCTGACATAGCCACCCTTTCAAGGAGCCTTGCCATGTCGCTACCCGCCTCGCTCGAACACCGCCTGCGCCTGCCCGTGGTTGCCGCCCCGATGTTCCTGATCTCCAACCCCAAACTGGTGCTGGCCTGCTGCGCCAGCGGCGTGGTCGGCAGCTTCCCGGCGCTGAACCAGCGCGACAGCGCCGGCTTCAAGGCCTGGCTGGAAGAGATCGAGGCTGGCCTGGCGCAACTGCAGGCGCCAGCGCCCTACGCAGTGAACCTGATCGTCCACCCGACCAACCCGCGCCTGCAGGCCGACCTGGCCTTATGCGTTGAACACCGCGTGCCAATCGTCATCACCAGCCTGGGCGCGGTGAAGGAAGTGGTCGATGCCGTACACAGCTATGGCGGCCTGGTGTTCCACGATGTCACCACCCGCCGCCATGCCGAGAAGGCCGCCGCAGCCGGTGTCGACGGCCTGATTGCCGTCGCCGCGGGCGCGGGCGGCCATGCCGGCACCTGGAGCCCATTCGCCCTGGCCGCAGAAATACGCCAGTTCTTCGACAAGACCCTGCTGCTTGCCGGCTGCCTCAACCACGGCCACGAGATTCTGGCCGCGCAACTGCTGGGTGCAGACCTGGCGTACATGGGCACGCGCTTCATCGCCACAGCAGAGAGCCAGGCCCAGGATGCCTACAAGCAGATGCTGCTGGATGCCCACGCCGCCGACATCATCCACACCCCGGCGGTATCGGGCATCCCCGCCAGCTTCCTGCGCTCAAGCCTGGAGCAGGCCGGCTACGACATGAACGCCCTGACGGCCGGCCATGAACCAGGCAAGCTCAAGCCAATCGACGACGAAGCCAAGGCTTGGAAGACCGTGTGGTCGGCGGGCCAGGGTGTCGGCGGTATCGACGACCTGCCCATTGCCAGCGCGTTGATCGAGCGCCTGCATAACGAGTACCGGCAAGCCCTGGAGCACTGCCATACCCTGCGCGCCCGCGCCTTGTAGCAAAAGGCAACACCTTGCCCGGGCAAGCTGTACACTAGGCGCCCTCGTCCGCCCCCAGGAGCCTTGCATGACCCGTTACGCCATGATCACTGGTGCTTCCAGCGGCCTGGGCCTGGCCCTGGCGGAAGCTCTGGCGCGGCGCGGGCGCAACCTGATCCTGGTGGCACGTCAGCGGGAAACGCTGGAGCCGGTAGCCATCGAGCTGACCCAGCGCTTCGGTGTCGAGGTGCTGTTCCGCGCCTGCGACCTCAGCCAGCCGTTGCGCCTTTCAGGCTTCGTGCTGGAACTGGAAGAAGGCGAGCGGCGCATCGACCTGCTGGTCAACTGTGCCGGCCTGCGCACCTACGGGCCGTTCCTCGCCCATGAGTGGGCCGACGAACAAGATCTACTGGAAGTCAACGTACTGGCCCTGAGCCGCCTGTGCCACGCCATCGGCAACCTGATGGCCGTGCAGGGCGGCGGGCAGATCCTCAACGTCGCCGGCCTGGCCGGGGTGGCGCCTGGCCCGTGGATGGCCGCCTATGCCGCCAGCAAAGCCTATGTGCTGAGTTTCTCGCAGGCCCTGCGCGAAGAACTCAAGCGCACCGGCATCAAGGTCTCGGTGCTGTGCCCAGGGCCGGTGCGCTCCTCGCGCCGGCGCATTGCCCGGCTTGATGGCAAGCCGCGCTGCCTCAGCCCCGAAGAAGTAGCGCTGTACACCGTGCGCGCACTGGACAAGAACCGCGCGCTGATCATGCCAGGCCGGCGCAACCGCTGGCTGGCATTCGCCCCGCGCCTGCTGCCACGCTGGTTGGTGCGCAAGCTGGCCGGGGCCATCCACCGCCGCTATTGCCCGGCCGGCATGGAATAGCCACTGGGCGAGCGGCGTCCGGCTGAGTACACTCGGCCCGACCCTCACCATGGAGCAAGTGCTGTGGACGATCTATTCCTCAAAATCATCAACCGGGAAATCCCGGCGGATATCATCTACGAAGACGACCAGGTCCTGGCCTTCAAGGACATTGCACCCGCAGCGCCGGTACATTTCCTGGTAATCCCGAAAAAGCACATCCGTACTCTCAATGACCTGACCGAAGAGGACAAGGCCCTGGCTGGCCATATCCTGTTCACCGCCCAGCGCCTGGCCGTCGAGCAGGGCTGCGAGGAAGGCTTCCGCGTTGTCATGAACTGCAACCCGAAAGGTGGCCAGACCGTCTACCACATCCACATGCACGTGCTTGGCCAGCGCCAGATGCACTGGCCACCGGGCTGATCCACAGCAAGCGACCCCGCCGCTATTGCGGTAAACTGTCGGGCACATTCTTGCGGAGGTGCCCGATGGCTACCGAACGTCACTACTCGCCGCTCGACCGCTTGTTGCTGCAGGCCGATACCGCCATGCGCACCTTGCTGCCCTTCAGCGGCCAACCCGCCCGGCCATCGCCGGCCATCATCCAGCCAGACGTTGACCTGGACGAGCAGCAGGCTCGCCATGTGGCCGGGCTGATGCGCATCAACCACACCGGTGAAGTCTGCGCCCAGGCGCTGTACCAGGGCCAGGCCCTGACCGCCAAACTGCCCGAAGTGCGCAAGGCCATGGAGCATGCCGCCGAGGAAGAAGTGGACCACCTGGCCTGGTGCGAACAGCGCATTCGCCAGCTGAACAGCCACCCAAGCGTGCTCAACCCCCTGTTCTACGGCATGTCGTTCGGCATCGGCGCCCTCGCCGGGCTGGTCAGCGACAAGGTCAGCCTGGGCTTCGTCGCCGCTACTGAACATCAGGTGTGCAAACATCTCGACGAACACCTGGAGCAGATCCCGCACGAAGACGAAAAGTCCCGGGCCATTCTCGAGCAAATGCGCATCGATGAAGAACAGCACGCCGAATCTGCCCTGGAAGCCGGCGGTTATCGCTTTCCGGCCCCGGTTCGCTTTGGCATGAGCTTGCTGGCCAAGGTCATGACCAAGAGCACTTACCGCATCTGAAGGCATCACCATGACGGACCGTTTCGACGCCAAGGACCTGGCGCGCGCCGTGCAAGCCGGCGTTCTCCAGCCGGGCCAGGACCAGGCCCTGCTGACCTTCCTGCGCCAGCAGCCGGTACCACGTGGTAGCTTCCAGCTGGCCCATGTCGCGTTCTACTTTGGCGCCATGCTGATCATGGCGGCCATGGGCTGGTTGCTCACCGAGGCCTGGATGAGCATCGGCGACGGCGCACTGCTGGTGATCGCCAGCCTGTATATCCTGCTGATTACCTTATTTGCCCTGAATCTGCAGCGCCGCGCCCAGCCAGTCGCTGCCGGGGTGCTGGCAGCCGTCGCGGTCAGCATCGTGCCACTGGCAGTATTCGCCATCGAACGGCTGGTTGGCTGGTGGCCCGTGAACGACACGCAAGCGAACTACCACCATTACTACACCTACGTGCAGAGCGGCTGGCTGGCGATGGAACTGGCCACGGTACTGGCCGGGTTGCTGATGCTGCGGCTGATCCCTTACCCGTTCATCGTCATGCCAATAGCCGTGGCCCTGTGGTTCATGTCGATGGACCTAAGCGAATGGTTCTTCGGCTCGCCGTTCAGCTGGGAACAGCGCCGTGAAGTGTCGTTATGGTTCGGGCTGGGGATGTTGGCGGTGTTCCTGGTGGTGGACGGCCGCACGCGCGAAGACTACGCCCACTGGGGTTACCTGGCAGGGTTGGCGGCATTCTGGGGTGGGTTGACGTTGCTGGACAGTGGCAGCGAGTTGGGCAAGGCCCTGTATTGCCTGATCAACATTGCGCTGATGGGCATGGCAGTGCTGCTGCGCCGGCCGGTGTTCATGGTGTTCGGTGCGCTGGGAGTGGCGGCTTACCTGGGGTACCTGTCGTATGAAGTGTTTGCCGAATCGCTGCTGTTCCCGGTGGTGGTGACCTTGATCGGGCTTGGGGTTATCTGGCTGGGGCTGGTTTACCAGAAGCGGCGGGAGCACTTGAGCCAAGTGATGCGTAGCTGCTTGCCGGAATGGGTGCGGGCTGTACTGCCGGCGCTTCGCAGCTGATATTGCCGGGGCCGCTCCCACAAGGTCAGCGCTATACCTGTGGGAGCGGCCTTGTGTCGCGATGGGCTGCGAAGCGGCCCCAAAAATGGTGGGCTTAACCCAGCTCTACAATTTCGTACCCGTGGGTAATCTCAACCCCGGCACGCTCGAGCATGATAGAAGCCGAGCAATACTTCTCCGCCGACAGCTCCACAGCGCGCTTGACCTGCGCCTCCTTCAGCCCACGCCCCTTCACCACGAAGTTCATGTGGATCTTGGTGAACACCTTCGGGTCTTCGCTGGCACGCTCGGCCTCCAGGAACGCCTCGCAGCTTTCCACCGCCTGGCGCGACTTCTTCAGGATGCTGACCACGTCAAAGCTGCTGCAACCACCCAGGCCCAGCAGCAGCATTTCCATAGGGCGCACACCCAGGTTGCGGCCGCCAGCCTCGGGCGGGCCGTCCATCACGACGACATGGCCGCTCCCCGATTCGCCGAGGAACATGGCCTCACCGGCCCACTGGATACGTGCCTTCATCTACCTGGACTCCTGATTTTCGGAAAAGGGTGTCAGCTTAGACCTTGTGCGGCTGTGGGAAAAGCACGAGAGGTGTCGGTTTAGTACCGAAACATCCTGTAGTGTCTGATAAGCTGGCGCCAAATGACTGGCGCATGCTGCCAGCCAACCTCTATAAAAGAGCCTATGCGTCGTATCGAACAGGATTTCGTGATGGTTGCCTCCGCCCTACCCGCCAAGATCAAGAACATCGACAAGCTGCTGGCGCATTGCCAGCGCCGCCGCTACACCGCCAAAAGCAACATCATCTGCGCCGGTGACCGGGCCGAGACACTGTCGTTCATCATCAAGGGTTCGGTAACTATCCTGATCGAGGACGACGACGGCCACGAAATGATCATCGCCTACCTCAACAATGGCGATTTCTTTGGCGAGCTGGGCTTGTTCGAGCCGGTTGACGGTGAGCAGCAGCGCAGCGCCTGGGTGCGTGCCAAGACCGAATGCGAAGTGGCTGAAATCAGCTACGAGAAATTTCGCGAACTGGCGCGCCAGGACCCGGAGATCCTCTACGCCTTGGGCAGCCAGATGGCCCAGCGCCTGCGCAACACCACGCGCAAGGTTGGCGACCTGGCGTTCTTCGATGTAACCGGGCGGGTTGCTCGTTGCCTGCTGGAGCTGTGCAAGCAACCCGATGCCATGACCCACCCCGACGGCATGCAGATCAAGATCACCCGTCAGGAAATCGGCCGAATCGTCGGCTGCTCGCGCGAAATGGTCGGCCGCGTCCTCAAGGACCTCGAGGAGCGCAGCCTGGTGCAGGTCAAAGGCAAGACCATGGTGGTCTACGGTACCCGCTAGTCCTTGGGCAGGTCGGACAGCACCTTGGCATAGGCCTGCGACAGGCGCTCGAACCAGGGCGCCGCAGGCGCCACTTCGTGCAGGGCAATATGCGCATCGGCGCGGCAGCGTTGCTCAAGCTCGCAGCACTCGTTGAAACGGTTGACCGCCGCCACCATCGACTGACGTTCGTTGTCCAGCAGCAACGCACCGTGCACCAGCACCACCGGGCGCTTGCCGCCCAGCCCCTGGCGCCAGCGCTGGGCGGTGCCGACCAGTTTGCGGCCATTGAGGTTGACGTTGTAGCGGCCATCGCAGAAGGCCCCGTCAATTTCCCCCACCGACGCCACCCCGCCCCACTCGCGCAGTACATCGCACAGCGGCAGGCACAGGCGCTCGTAGGCATTTTCGATGCGGCCATGATCGCCTTCGCTGCGCGGCGCGGCGTAGACCAGCGCAACGTTCACGGTGGCATGCGATTGCGGCACCGGCTCGCCGCCAGTTTCGCGCAACAGCACTGGCCAGCCGGCGATTGCCAGTTCCGCGCAGGCGGCTTCGAAGTTGTCCAGGCGGCTCATGCGCCTGGGCATGACCAGGGCATGGTCGGTCGGGCGCCAGAACAGCACGCCACTCTCGCGTTCGCCGCGGCAGACGGCGGCGAGCAATTCCTGTTCGGCGTGCAGGCCTTGCTCTACGGTCAGGGCCAGGGGTTGATCGGTCATTGATCCACCTATGATGTTGGTTTCACCGGCCTCTTCGCGGGTAAACCCGCTCCCACAGGTACAGCGCAACCTTGAAGACTGTGGGCTCCCTGTGGGAGCGGGTTTACCCGCGAAAAGTCCAGAACAGGCATACAAAAAAGCCGGCAAAAACGCCGGCTTCGTTTCGATCAGTCCAATTGCTGAACAGTCTTCTTCACCTGTTCCGGGAAGAACAACCGCTGCAGCTCCAGCCCAGGCTGCTCGGCGCGCATGAACGCCTCACCCACCAGGAACGAGTAAACCTCGTTGATCGCCATCAGCTCCACATCAGCCCGGTTGAGAATGCCACTCTCGGTAATTGCCAGGCGATCACGCGGAATGCGCGGCAACAGGTCGAGGGTGGTTTCCAGGCTGACCTCGAAGGTGTGCAGGTTACGGTTGTTCACCCCCACCAGCGGCGTATCGAGGGTTTTCAGCGCACGCTCCAGCTCATCGCCATCGTGCACTTCCACCAACACATCGAGGCCGACATCCTTGGCAGTGGCGGCCAGTTCGGCCATCTTCACGTCATCCAGCGCCGACACGATCAACAGCACGCAGTCCGCACCCAGGGCCCGGGCTTCGACGATCTGGTAAGGGTCGACCATGAAGTCTTTGCGGATCACCGGCAGCGAAACCGCCGCACGGGCCTGCTGCAGGTACTCATCGGCACCCTGGAAGTAATCGACATCGGTCAGCACCGACAGGCAGGTAGCGCCGCCCTTCTCGTAGCTGACGGCGATTTCCGCCGGTACGAAGTTTTCTCGGATCACGCCCTTGCTTGGCGAAGCCTTCTTGATTTCGGCAATCACCGCAGGCTGCTTGCGCTTGGCCTGCTCGATCAGTGCATTGGCGAAGCCTCGCGGGGCATCGGCGGCCTTGGCCAGGCGCTCCAGCTCGGCGAGGCTAACGCGCGCACTGCGCTCGGCCACTTCCTGGAACTTGCGGGCAATGATCCTTTCCAGCACCGTCGGCACACTCATGCTTCGTTCTCCACCTTGAATACTGCAGTAAAGGCACCCAGCTCCTGCAGCTTTTCCCAGGCCAGGCCGGTGTGCAGTACGTCGTGGGCCAGTTCCACACCGGCCTTCAGGCTCATGGCGTGGTCAGCGGCATAAAGCGCCGCACCCGCGTTGAGCACAATCATTTCGGCGGCCTTCTGGCCGTTTTCGGTCTTGCGTCGGCCCAGCGCATCGCGGATCAGCTCCAGCGACGCCTGCGGGTTCTCGACGGCCAGGCCATGCAGGCTCTGGCTCTTCATGCCGAGGTCTTCTGGCTCTACCCAGTATTCAGTGATTTCGTCGTTTTTCAGTTCGGCAACGAAGGTAGGTGCAGCCAGGCTGAACTCATCCAGGCCGTCTTTCGAGTGCACCACCAGCACATGCTTGCTGCCCAGGCGCTGTAGCACCTCGGCCAACGGGCGGCACAAGGCCTGGGCAAACACGCCAACTACCTGATGCTTCACCCCAGCCGGATTCGTAAGCGGGCCGAGCATGTTGAACAGGGTACGCAGGCCCAGGTCGCGACGCGGGCCGGCAGCATGCTTCATGGCCGAGTGGTGGCTTTGCGCGAACATGAAGCCTATCCCTAAGCTGTCGATGCAACGGGCAACCTGGACCGGCGTCAGGTTCAGGTAGATGCCGGCGGCCTCCAGCAAATCGGCACTGCCGCTCTTGCCCGACACGGCGCGGTTACCGTGCTTGGCCACGGTGCAGCCCGCTGCCGCCAGCACGAACGAAGACGCGGTGGACACGTTGAAGATGTTGGCGCCATCACCACCGGTACCGACGATATCGACCACGCCATCGAGGCTTTTCAGCTCGACCTTGTCGGCCAGCTCACGCATCACCGACACCGCACCCACGATCTCGTCGATGCTTTCGCTCTTCATGCGCATGCCCATCAGGAAGGCGCCGATCTGAGCCTCGCTGCACTGGCCGGTCATGATCTGGCGCATGACATCGCGCATTTCTTCGGTGGAAAGGTCCAGTTGGCCGACGATACGGCTCAACGCGCTCTTGATATCCATGTTCGATCCTTAGCGGCGGCCGCCGGTCTGCTTGAGGAAATTGGCGAACAGCTCGTGGCCCTGCTCGGTCAGGATCGATTCGGGGTGGAACTGCACCCCTTCGATATTCAGCGTTTTATGGCGCAGGCCCATGATCTCATCGACCGAACCGTCAGCATGGGCGGTCCAGGCGGTCACTTCCAGGCACTCGGGCAAGGTTTCGCGCTTTACTACCAGCGAGTGGTAACGGGTCACCGTCAGCGGGTTGTTGAGGCCGGCAAACACGCCCAGGTCACGGTGATGTACCGGGCTGGTTTTGCCGTGCATCACCTGGCGCGCACGTACCACGTCACCGCCAAAGGCCTGGCCGATGGACTGGTGGCCCAGGCATACGCCGAGGATTGGCAGCTTGCCAGCAAAATGCAGGATGGCCTCGATGGACACGCCCGCCTCACTCGGCGTGCACGGGCCTGGGGATACGACGATGCGCTCGGGGTTGAGGGCTTCGATCTGGGCGATGGTCATTTCGTCATTGCGAATGACCTTGACCTCGGCACCCAGCTCGCCAAGGTACTGAACGACGTTGTAAGTGAATGAGTCGTAATTGTCGATCATCAGTAACATCGTGTTAAACCTCTTGAACTTACTGACTTCAAATTCGAACCTTCCTGCTCCTGCCGCGGGCGCAGCTTGGCCTTGTAAAGGGCGGTAGACAGGAAGGCAAACGGGGGCGGGCCGGACAGGCCGGCAGGGGATAAAGTCAGGCGCGCCAACGCCAACGGGCGTGGGCCTTGATTACGCGCATCAAGAGTTTGCTGACGATCAACACAGGATAGGTCTCGCTCATACGTCCCGGCACAGTAGCCTACCGGGGCGGCGGGCGCAATATGCCCGTAAACACGGGGAAACGAATGGACTTGGGAGGGATGCCCTGCGATTTGCTAAGGTCGATCGGGTTGTCCTGATAAAAACAATGAAAAGGATGTTCCCAGATGCGAAAAGCACCGTTATTGCGCTTTACCCTTGCCACATTGGCAATGGCCTGCAGCCAGGCTTTCGCCGCCCCTTCGCCCTACTCCAGCATGATCGTGTTTGGCGACAGCCTCAGCGATGCCGGGCAGTTTGGCGGAGCGCGCTTCACCAACCGCGATGCCAATGGCAACTATGCCCCGGTTTCGCCAATGATCCTGGGTGGGCGACTGGGTGTGAACCCTACCGAGCTTGGCCCTTCCACCTCCCCCGTCAATCCGGCCTTGGGGATTCCCGACGGTAATAACTGGGCAGTCGGCGGCTACACCACCCAGCAGATCCTCGATTCGATCACCAGCACTTCCGAAACGGTCATCCCGCCTGGACGCCCCGGCGCCGGGCAGGTACTACGGGAAAAACCGGGCTACCTGGCCAACGGCCTGCGCGCCGACCCCAACGCGCTGTACTACCTGACCGGTGGCGGCAACGACTTCCTGCAAGGCCTGGTAAACAGCCCGGCCGATGCCGTCGCCGCAGGTGCCCGCCTGGCCGCCAGCGCCCAGGCCCTGCAACAAGGTGGCGCACGCTACATCATGGTCTGGCTGCTGCCCGACCTCGGCCAAACCCCGAATTTCAGCGGCACGCCACAACAGAATCCGCTGTCATTGCTGTCGGGGGCGTTCAACCAGTCGCTGCTCAGCCAGTTGGGGCAAATCGATGCGGAGATCATTCCGCTGAACATCCCCGTGCTGCTCAGCGAGGCATTGGCCAGCCCCAGCCAGTTCGGCCTGGCCACTGGCCAGAACCTGGTCGGCACCTGCTACAGCGGCGAAGGCTGCGTGGAAAACCCGGTGTACGGCATTAACGGCACCACACCCGACCCAACCAAGCTGCTGTTCAACGACTCGGTGCACCCAACCATCGCTGGCCAGCAGCTGATTGCCGATTACGCCTACTCGATTCTCTCCGCCCCATGGGAACTGACCCTGCTACCGGAAATGGCCCACGCCAGCCTGCGCGCCCACCAGGACGAGCTGCGCAACCAGTGGCAGACGCCCTGGCAAGCAGTCGGCCAGTGGCAGGCCTTTGCCGCCACCGGCGCCCAGGACTTGGACTTCGACGGCCAGCGCAGCGCCGCCAGTGGCGATGGCCGCGGCTACAACCTGACCGTGGGCGGCAGTTACCGCCTGAACGACGCCTGGCGCCTGGGCCTGGCCGGCGGTGTGTACCAGCAGAAGCTGGAAGCCGGCGCACAGGACTCGGACTACAAGCTCGACAGTTACCTGGCCAGCGCCTTCGCCCAATATCGCCAGGATCGCTGGTGGGGCGATGCCGCGCTGACTGCCGGGCACCTGGACTACAGCGACCTAAAGCGCACCTTCGCCCTTGGCGTGAACGACCGCAGCGAAAAGGGCGACACCGATGGTGAGGCCTGGGCGATGTCGGGTCGGTTGGGCTACAACCTGGCGACCGAGAGCAGCAGCTGGCAGCTGGCACCGTTCATCAGCGCCGACTATGCACGGGTGAAGGTGGATGGCTACGACGAGAAGAGTGGGCGCTCGACGGCACTGGGCTTCGATGACCAGGAACGCACCTCACGCCGTTTGGGCGTGGGGCTGCTGGGCAGCGTGCAGGTGCTGCCGAGTACCCGGCTGTTCGCCGAGGTGGCGCAGGAGCATGAGTTTGAGGACGACCAGCAGGATGTGACCATGCACCTGACCAGCTTGCCGGCGAATGACTTCACCCTGACCGGGTATACGCCGCATAGCGACCTGACCAGGGCCAGCCTGGGGGTGAGCCATGAAGTCGTGGCGGGGGTGCATTTGCGCGGGAACTACAACTGGCGCAAGAGTGATGAGCTGACGCAGCAGGGGGTGAGTCTGGGGGTTAGCGTCGACTTCTAGATTGCCGGGGCCGCTTTGCGGCCCATTCGCGGGTAAACCCGCTCCCACAGGATCAGCACAGTTTTCGAATCCTGCACCGTACCTGTGGGAGCGGGTTTACCCGCGAATGGGCTGCGTAGCAGCCCCAATCGGTCTATTTGGCGGAAGTCTGCTCAGCCAACGCCACCGCGCGGAACATCGCCCGGCGCTTGTTGATGGTTTCTTCCCACTCCAGCGCCGGCACCGAGTCGGCCACGATGCCGCCCCCGGCCTGCACATGCAGCTCACCGTCCTTGATCACGGCGGTACGGATGGCAATCGCGGTATCCATGTTGCCGTTCCAGGCGAAATACCCCACGGCCCCACCGTAAACCCCACGCTTGACCGGTTCCAGCTCGTCGATGATTTCCATCGCACGAATCTTCGGTGCCCCCGACAGGGTACCGGCCGGCAGGATCGCCCGCAGTGCATCCATTGCCGTCAGCCCTTCACGCAGCTGGCCGGTGACGTTGGACACAATGTGCATCACGTTGGAATAACGCTCGATCACCATCTTCTCGGTCAGGCGCACGCTGCCAGTCGACGACACGCGGCCCACGTCGTTGCGGCCCAGGTCGATCAGCATCAGGTGCTCGGCAATTTCCTTGTCGTCCGACAGCAGGTCGTCTTCCAGCGCGCGGTCAGCCTCTTCGGTCGCGCCACGCGGGCGGGTACCGGCAATCGGGCGCACGGTAACCAGGTTGTCCTCGACACGTACCAGCACCTCGGGCGAGCTGCCGACCACGTGGAAGTCGCCAAAGTTGAAGAAGTACATGTATGGCGTCGGGTTGAAGCAACGCAACGCGCGGTACAAGTCGATCGGCGCAGCCTTGAAGTCGATCGACATACGCTGCGACGGCACCACCTGCATGCAATCGCCCGCCAGGATGTACTCCTTCACGGTGTCGACTGCACGCTCGTAATCTTCCTGGGTAAAGCTTGAGCGGAATGCTGGCTCTGCAGCCATCGGGCCGCTCAGGTCCAGGCCCCGGCGTGGGGTGATGGGCTGGCGCAGGGTTTCCAGCAGGCCCTGCAGGCGTGCCTGGCCCTGTTCGAAAGCCTGTTCTTCAGCCGGGTCGACCAACACGATGGCGTGCATCTTGCCCGCCAGGTTGTCGAACACCACCACCGCGTCGGACACCATCAGCAGGATATCCGGCACGCCCAGCGGGTCCGGGTTGGGGCAGGCGCCCAGGCGCTTTTCCACATAGCGCACGCAGTCGTAGCCGAAATAGCCGACCAGGCCGCCATTGAAGCGCGGCAGGCCGGGGATGTCGGCAACCTTGTAACGGTCCTTGAAGGTCTCGACGAAGGCCAGCGGGTCTTCGACATCGTGGCTTTCTACCTCGACGCCATCCTGCAGGATGCTGACGTGGTAGCCGTGCACACGCATCACAGTGCGCGACGGCAGGCCGATCATCGAGTAACGGCCCCACTTCTCGCCGCCCTGCACCGATTCGAGCAGGTACGAGTTGGCCTGGTCAGCCAGTTTCAGGTAGATCGACAGCGGCGTGTCGAAGTCGGCCAGGGTTTCGCAGGCCAGGGGAATGCGGTTGTAGCCGGCAGCGGCCAGGCGCAGGAATTCTTCGCGGTTCATGAGTAGCCTCGTGGCAAGCAGCAATAGGTCAGGCAAACGGACGGGCCGGCACGCGCCGGCAGGCAGAAGTCAGGCGCGCCAACGCCAACGGGCCAAGGCCTTGATGACTTTCATCCAGAATTTGCCAGTAACCGCCACGGTGGACTCTCTGTCTTGTGAGGCTTGAAGATCCGCCAACGTTATCCCAGTGGCCAGGTCTGCGCAACCGGGCAGCAATGCGCGCAGGTCGTCGATCACCAGGCTGGGGGATTCGTCGTGGATCGGCCGGCCGTGGTTGTAACCGTAGGTCAGCCCCACGCACTGCACGCCGGCCGCCTTGGCCGCCAGCACGTCACTGCGCGAATCGCCGACGAACAGCGACTGTTGCGGGGTAACGCCGGCCATCTGCATGACGAACAGCAGTGCTGCCGGGTCGGGTTTTTTCTGCGGCAGGGTGTCACCGCCGATGATCCAGCGGAAGTAGCGGCCGATCTTCATCTGGTCCAGCAAGGGGGCGACGAAGCGTTCAGGCTTATTGGTGATCAGCGCCATTTCCACACCCTGCTTCTGCAGCCAGCGCAGGGTGTCTTTCACACCGGGGTAGACCACGGTGAGCTCATGGCTTTCGGCATAGGCGTCCATGAACAGCGCCAGCGCCTGCTCGGCCAGCGCATCGTCCACGGTAGCGTGGTCGATGCCCCCGGCCAGTGCCCGGCGCACCAGCACCTGGGCGCCATTGCCGACCCAGTGGCGTACCGCCTCAAGGCCGGCGGGCGGGCGCCCCAGTTCGAGCAGCATGCGGTCCACAGCGGCGGCCAGGTCTGGCACGGAATCGATCAGGGTACCGTCCAGATCGAACATCACCAGCCTGGGCAGCGTCCCCGGGAACAGCTGCTCGAAGCCACTCATGGGCGGGCCTGGGCCAGTTCGGCGCGCATCTTGGCGATGACTTCCTGGTAGTCCGGGGCGTTGAAGATCGCCGAGCCGGCCACGAAGGTATCGGCGCCAGCGGCAGCGATCTCGCGGATGTTGTTGACGTTGACGCCGCCGTCGATCTCCAGGCGGATGTCACGGCCACTGGCATCGATCAGCGCACGCGCCTCGCGCAGCTTGTCGAGGGTGCCGGGGATGAACTTCTGCCCGCCGAAGCCTGGGTTGACGCTCATCAGCAGCACCATGTCGACCTTGTCCATCACGTATTTCAGGGCGTCCAGGCTCGTGGCCGGGTTGAACACCAGGCCAGCCTTGCAGCCACCGTCCTTGATTAGCTGCAGCGAGCGGTCGATGTGCTGCGAAGCTTCCGGGTGGAAGGTGATGTAGGTGGCGCCGGCTTCGATGAAGTCGCCGATGATGCGGTCGACCGGGCTGACCATCAGGTGCACGTCGATCGGTGCGGTAACGCCATACTTGCGCAGGGCGGTGCACACCATCGGGCCGATGGTCAGGTTGGGTACGTAGTGGTTGTCCATGACATCGAAGTGGACGATGTCGGCACCCGCAGCCAATACCTTGTCGACGTCCTCACCCAGGCGGGCAAAGTCGGCGGAGAGGATGGAGGGGGCAATAGCGTAGGGCTGCATGGCGCACCTGTTGGCAGAATCACGGTGGCGCGCATTGTAACCCAGGGAAAGGGATGAGGGCTGATTGGTATCAATGGGTGTCGACCAGTTGTTGCAACCTGCGCTGGCCTCTTCGCGGCTGAAGCCGCTCCTACAGGGACCGCATAACCCTGCGGGAGCGGCTTTAGCCGCGAAGAGGCCGGTACAGACAGCCCATCATCAGGCAGGCTGTTGGGTTCTCAGCTTCTCGCTACGCCCGCGCAACCACTCCAGGGTCAGCAGCAAGATCACCGAGAAGGCAATCAGCAAGGTCGCCGCCGCCGCAATGGTCGGGCTCAGGTTCTCGCGAATACCACTGAACATCTGCCGCGGCAGGGTCGCCTGCTCCGGCCCGGCCAGGAACAGTGTCACCACCACTTCATCGAACGAGGTAGCAAAGGCGAACAGCGCCCCCGAGATCACCCCAGGCGCGATCAGCGGCAGGGTTACCCGGCGGAAGGTCAGCAGCGGCGAGGCACCCAGGCTGGCCGCCGCGCGCACCAGGTTGTAGTTGAAGCCCTGCAGCGTCGCCGACACGGTAATGATGACGAACGGCACACCCAGCACCGCGTGCACCAGAATCAGCGAAGTGAAGCTGTTACCCATGCCCAACGGGGCGAAGAACAGGTAGCTGGCCACACCGATGATCACCACCGGCACCACCATCGGTGAGATCACCAGCGCCATCACCAGCGACTTGCCGGGGAAATCGCCACGGGTCAGGCCAATGGCCGCCAGGGTACCGAACACCATGGCCAGCACCGTGGCCGCCGGGGCGACGATGATGCTGTTCTTCAAGGCCCGCATCCACTCGGCCGAACCGAAGAAGTCCTGGTACCACTGCAGCGATAAGCCCTGCAGCGGGTACACAAGGAAGCTGCCACTGTTGAACGAAAGCGGCACGATCACCAGCACCGGCAAGATCAGGAACAGCAGGATCAAGCCGCAAAGAATGCGCAGGCTGTAGAACCACACCCGCTCCACGGGCGACATGTAAGGGCTCAGCATGACAAGGCTCCTCAGCTCAGGCGCAGGCGGCTGGCGCCGACCAGCCAGCTATAGATCAGGTACAGCAGCACGGTCGCCAGCAGCAACAGCCCGCCCAGTGCGGTGGCCATGCCCCAGTTGATGCTGGTGTTGGTATAGAAGGCAACGAAGTAGCTGACCATCTGGTCGTTCGGGCTACCCAGCAATGCCGGGGTGATGTAGTAGCCGATGGCCAGGATGAACACCAGCAGGCAGCCGGCGCCAACACCGGCGTAGGTCTGCGGGAAGTACACCCGCCAGAAGCTGGCGAACGGGTGGCAGCCCAGCGAGATCGCAGCACGCATGTAGCTGGGCGAAATGCCCTTCATCACGCTGTACAGCGGCAGGATCATGAACGGCAGCAGGATGTGCACCATCGAGATGTACACGCCGGTGCGGTTGAACACCAGCTCCAGCGGCTGGTCGATGATGCCCATGGCCATTAGCGCGCTGTTGATCAGGCCACCCGACTGCAGCAGCACGATCCACGCCGCCACCCGCACCAGGATCGAAGTCCAGAACGGCAGCAGCACCAGGATCATCAATAAGTTGCTCTGCCGGGTCGGCAGGTTGGCCAGCAGGTAGGCCAGCGGGTAGGCCAGCACCAGGCAGATGGCGGTAATCACCACACCCATCCACAGGGTGCGGGCAAAGATATCCAGGTAAATGGCCTGGTCCGGGGTGGCCTTGGCCAGTTCGCCAAGGTCATCGATACGGTGGTCTAAAGAGGCCAGCAGGTAGAACGAGGTCACCGTACTGGTGTTGCGGCGGATCGCCTGCCAGTAGGCCGGGTCGCCCCAACGCTCGTCGAGGGTTTGCATGGCGTCTTTATAGGAAGCGGGTTCGCTCTTGAACGGCAGCGCCCGCGCGGTCTTGGCCAACAGGCTACGGTAGCCGGCCAGCTCCATGTTCAGGCGCTTGGACAGGTCGCCCAGGGTCTGGTTCTTGCGCGATTCGGCCAGGTCCTGGCTCAGCGCCTTGTACACGTCCTCGCCGGGTAGGCTCTTGCCATCCCACTGGCTGATGACTTCGACCGTACGCGGCAGGCCGCCGACCACTTCCGGGTTGCCGACGCTCTTGTACAGCAGCGCCGCGATCGGCACCAGGAACACCAGCAGGAGAAACAGCGCCAACGGCGCGATCAACGCCTGCGCCTTCCAGCGGTTGACCCGCTCGGCGTGCTTGAGGCGCTGCTTGAGACTTGGACCTGCGCCTTCGTTGAGGGGCACTGCAATGGCCATGGCGAACTCCGCGATACGAACTGAAATTGGGGCTGCTGCGCAGCCCATCGCCGGCAAGCCAGCTCCCACACCTCAGGGTATGTGCGGTCCCTGTAGGCGCTGGCTCGCCTGCGATGGGCCGCAAAGCGGCCCCCTGCACTGGTCGCTTACTTCTTCGCCGCCCAGGCGTTGAAGCGTTGCTCCAGCTGCTCGCTGTTGTCGGCCCAGAAGGCCACGTCGATCTGCACCTGGTTGGCGATGTTCTCAGGCGTGGTCGGCATATCCTTCTTCACCGCGTCCGACAGCAGGCTCACGGCCTTGGAGTTGGCCGGGCCGTAGGCGATGTTCTCGGAGTAGGTCTTCTGCTGTTCGGGCTGCACGCTGAAAGCGATGAATTTCTTCGCCGCGTCGGCATCCTTGGCCCCTTTCGGGATGGCCCAGGCATCGAAGTCGTAGATGCCGCCGTTCCACACCACCTTGAGGTTGCTCTCTTTCTGCACTGCGGCGATGCGGCCGTTGTAGGCCGAGCTCATGACCACGTCACCCGAAGCCAGGTACTGCGGCGGTTGAGCGCCAGCTTCCCACCACTGGATGCTTGGCTTGAGTTCGTCGAGCTTCTTGAAGGCGCGGTCCACGCCCTCTTTGGTACCCAGCACCTGGTACACGTCCTTCGGCGCCACGCCATCGGCCATCAGGGCGAACTCCAGGGTGTACTTGGCGCCTTTGCGCAAGCCGCGCTTGCCCGGGAATTTCTTGGTGTCCCAGAAATCAGCCCAACTGGTCGGGGCGGTCTTCAGCTTGTCGGCGTTGTAGGCCAGCACCGTGGACCAGACGAAGAAGCCCACGCCGCACGGCTGGATGGCACCTGGCACGTAGTCGGCCTCGTTGCCGAACAGGGCTGGGTCGAGCTCTTCAAACATGCCCTCATCGCAACCGCGCGCCAGCTCTGGGGATTCGACCTCTACCAGGTTCCACGACACGCTCTTGGTGTCGACCATCGCCTTGACCTTGGCCATTTCGCCGTTGTACTCACCGGCGACGATCTTGCCGTTACCCGCCTTCTCCCATGGCTCGTAGAACGCCTTGACCTGAGCAGCCTTGTTGGCACCGCCGAACGAGATCACGGTGAGGTCTGCGGCCATGGCCTGGCCAGCGGCGAACAGCCCCAGGGCCAGGGCGGTCAGTTTCAACTGCTTGCGCATTATTATTCTCTCCACAGTACAGGGTTGGTGAAGCAATCCATCATTGGGCTTCGGCAATCGGATCGAGCGCGCGGGCGTGCTCCACCTCCCAGCCCAGCGGTACCACATCGCCCACGGCCAGGGCCGGGTCGAGCTCGGCAATCGGCTGTTTCACGAAGAAGTCGCCTTTGCCGCAAACCTCCAGGCGCACCCGTACGTGGTCGCCCAGGTAAATGAATTCGGCCACCCGGCCAGAGAAGCGGTTGACGCAACTTTCGCTGTGGCCATTCAGCCGTACGCGCTCCGGGCGGATCGACAGGGTTACCGGCTCGCCGGCCTGGCCGACATTTACCGCCAGTGCCTCAACCCGCTCGCCGCGCGGCAACTGCACCTGGCAGCGCTTGCCATCGCTGGCCAACAGGGTGCCGTTGATGCGGTTGTTCTCACCGATGAAGTTGGCGACGAAGGTATTGCAGGGTTCTTCGTACAGCGTGCGCGGGTCGGCGATCTGCTGGATCTCGCCCTGGTGGAACACCGCCACGCGGTCGGACATGGTCAGCGCTTCGCCCTGGTCGTGGGTCACGTACACCACGGTCACACCCAGGCGCTGGTGGATGTGCTTGATCTCCATCTGCATATGTTCACGCAGCTGCTTGTCCAGTGCGCCCAGCGGTTCGTCCATCAGCACCAGCTGCGGCTCGAACACCAATGCCCGGGCCAGTGCCACCCGCTGCTGCTGGCCACCCGACAGCTGGCCGGGGTAGCGCTTGGCGAAGGCATCGAGCTGGACCATGTTCAGTACGCGCTTCACCCGCTCGCTGATGTCGGTTTTGCTCAGGTTGCGTACGGTCAGCGGGAAGGCCAGGTTCTCGGCCACGGTCATGTGCGGGAACAGCGCGTAGTTCTGGAACACCATGCCGATGTCGCGCTTGTGCGGCGGCACGTTGTTGATCGAGCGCCCGGCCAGCTGGATTTCACCGGCAGTGGGGGTTTCGAAGCCGGCCAGCATCATCAGGCTGGTGGTCTTGCCCGAGCCCGACGGGCCAAGCAGGGTGAGGAACTCGCCCTTGCGGATTTCCAGGTTGAGGTCTTTGACGATCAGCGACTCGCCGTCGTAGCTCTTCTGCACACCACGGAAGCTGACCAGCGTTTCGCTGGTAGCAGCGTTCGACTTCGCCTCGCTCATGCCTGCACCTTTTTGTTGGATGACTGCGTAGGCAAAAGAGTAGAAGAGGCGCAAGCGCCCGGAAATCGGGGGTGCTGAGAGAATGCCATCATCCGGATGGAAGATTTGTTGTAGGGATTGCCCTACAAGGATGGCGGATTTGGAATACCCACCTCAGACCTGCTGCGCCCCCTGTGGGAGCGGGCTCACCCGCGAAGAGACCGGTCCAGGCACCGCACATGGCAGGCCTGGCCCTTTCGCGGGTGAACCCGCTCCCACAGGAAACGCATTACACGCGGCGGGAAGTGCATGTCGCAATCAGACCAGCTTGTGCTCCATGGCGTACTTCACCAACTCCGCCAGCGAGTTCACCTTCAGCTTCTGCATCAGCCGCGCCTTGTGGGTGCTGATGGTCTTGCTCGACAGCGCCAACTGCTGGGCGATGTCGTTGACATTGGCGCCCTGCGCCAGGCGCTCGAACACCGAAAACTCCCGCTCCGACAGCAGCGTGTGCAATGGCCGGGACTCGGTCAGGCCCACTTCGAACACCATGCGGTCGGCCAGCGCCGGGTCGATGTAGCGCCCGCCCGCGGCCACCCGGCGAATGGCGGTCAGCAACAGTGCCGGGTCACTGTCCTTAGTGGCATAGCCCGCCGCCCCGGCCTTCAGCGCCCGCGCCGCCATCTGCGCTTCATCGTGCATCGATAACATCAGGATCGCCGGCGCATCATGCAGCGCACGGATCCGCGGGATCGCCTCCAGGCCATTCACGCCCGGCATCGAGATATCCAGCAGCACCACCTCGCAGGGCGTGTGGCGCAGGGTTTCCAGCAACTGCTCGCCATTACCGGCCTCCCCCGCCACCTGCATGTCCTTGGCCAGGCCAATCAACTGCTTGATGCCTTCACGGACAATGGTGTGGTCTTCGGCCACCAGCACTCGAATCACGCTCGCTCTCCTACTCCAACGGAATGGCCACGCTCAGGCTGGTGCCCTCGCCCGGTTGACTGTCCAGCGCCATGCTGCCACCCAGCATCAGCACCCGCTCACGCACCCCCACCAGACCAAATGACGTAGGCCGGGTCTGCTCACGGCAAAAACCCTGGCCGTCATCGCTGACGGTCATGCGCAATTGCCCGTCCTCGCGCACCAGTTCGATCTCCACGCTATGCGCCTGGGCGTGGCGCATCACGTTGGTCAGCGCTTCCTGCAGGATACGAAACAACCCAGTGGCCTTGGCATCGCTCAATGCTGGCAGATTTTCCGGTACTTGTACCAGGCAGGGGATTTGCGTGCGCGCCTCGAAGCGCCGCGCCTGCCACTCGATGGCCGAGGCAATTCCGGCATCGAGAATCGGCGGGCGCAAGGCGGTGGCCACGTCGCGCACAAGCTGGAACAACTGGGCAATCAGCCGCTTCATGCTGGCCAGGCGTTCGTTCAGGCCCGGGTCCAGCTCGGCAAAGGCCAGCTCGCACATCGACACCTCCAGCTTGAGCACGGTCAGCATCTGCCCCAGCTCGTCGTGCACCTCCCGGGCAATACGGGCCTTTTCTTCTTCACGCACGCTTTCCAGGTGGGCCGACAGTTCGCGCAGCTGCTCCTGGGATTTCGCCAGTGCCAGTTCGGCCCGCTTGCCCTGGGTGATATCCCACACCACGCCGTCCCACACTACCTGGCCATTGCCCAGGCGTCGGGTACTGGCCTTGATGTCGGCCCAGCGCTGTTCGCCCTGGCGGGTAAGGATGCGCCCCTGCCAGGACCAGTCCTGGTCGCTGGCCAGGGCCAGGTCCTGCACGCGGTGGTAGTCGGCGCGGTCCTCGGGGTGTACAAGGTTGCGCAGGCCCATCTGCGGGTGCTGGATTTCACTGGGCGCATAGCCCACCAAGGCCTCGCTACCCTCGCTGATGTAGGGGAACTCAAGGTCGCCCTCGGCCGGGTCGCGCTCCAGGCGGAACACCAGCCCCGGCACATTGCCAGCTATGCCCTTGAGCCGCGCCTCGCTTTCGCGCAGGGCCGCCAGGGCGCGGTGGCGCTCGGTGACATCGGCGAGGTAGACCACCAGGTATTCGGAATCACGAAAACGCAGAAAACTCAGCGACAGTTCCACCGGCAGCAGGCTGTGGTCGGCCCGCTGGCACTGGGTTTCGAACTGGCCGACACCACCCGCCCCGGTGCGCGCGCCCTTCCACAGTTCCAGCCAGCGGTCCATGCTCAGGCTGGGCTCGAAGTCGCTCAGCGGCCGCTCCAGCAACGCGCCTTCGGCGTAACCCAACATGCGCTCGGCGGCGTGGTTGGCGTAGCGCACATGGCTGTCCCAGTTGACCCACAGGATGCCCACCGTGCTCTGGTCGATGGCGAACTGGCTCAGGCGCAGCGCCTCTTCACGCACTTGCCGCTCCACTAGGCTTTCCCGCGTGGCCAGCAGGCTGCGCTCCAGCTGGCGCTGCTGCCGACGCTGCCACACCAGGGTGGCCAGGGCGCACAACAACAGCATGCCGAACAGCAAGGCGAGGTTCTGCCAGAAGCCGGGCGACTCGCTAAGGCGTGGGTATTTAGGCTGCAACCAGCGCTGGTGCAGTTGCTCCAGCTCCTTGGCCGGCAGCGCCTGCAAGCCACGCTCAAGCACATCGGCCAGCTGCGGCCAGTCGCGCCGCGAGCCAATGCGCAGCAGCTGCGGCAGGCCGATATCGCCGACCACCGCCAACTCACCGAACTCGCTCTCGCGTGACAGGCGGCTGAGCTGCGCTTCATCCAGCACCGCGAAACTGGCCTGGCCAGCCACCACCAGTTGCAGGGCTTCGCGCTCGTTTGGCACCCCCTGCAGGTTGAGGTTGCCATAGTTGCCGCGAAGGTAGTCGGCCAGCTGGCTGGGCATGCGCACCGCCACTCGCTGCTCGGCTTCGAGCTTCTCCAGCTCCACCGCCATGGCGCCGGTGCGCGGCCCCACCACCAGCTGCGGCACGCGCATGTACGGGTCGCTGAACAACCACAGGCGCAGGCTGGCCGGCGTCTGGGTCAGGCCGGGGGCGAAGTCGATTTCCCCTGCCTGCAGGGCATGTTCCAGGCTGGCCTGGTCGGCAAAATTGCGCCAGGTAAGGTCCAGCCGTAGCACCTGCGCCAGGCTGTTCACCAGCTCTACGTTGGCCCCGTAAAGCTGCTGCAAGCGCCGGTCGAACTGAGCGTAGGGTGCCTGCAGCACCAGGCCGACGCGCAGGCTGCGATGGGTATCCAGCCACTGCTGCTGCGCAGGTTCCAGCACCACAGAGGGCACCGCCTCAGGCCGGGCCAATGCAATCAAGGGCAGCCACAAGCAGCCGATAACCAACAGGCGACACACTCGCTTCATCTAGACGCTCGTCTTGGCAAACGCGGCCATGCAGCATGGCCGTCACGGGCAAATACCATTAGGCTGCCGGTATCATTCTGGCCCCGGGTTGACTCATGTCCACACTTTATCGCACGACGCTGGCAATGTGCTGCCTGGCCTCGATCCTTCCACTCGGCGCCCTGGCCGCCGATGCCGAACAACCACCCACCACCACCGCAGCACCTGCAGCCCAAGCCCAAGCCCCGCGCCCGCCGCTACTGGAACGTAGCCAGGAAGATGCCCAGGCACTCGAACGGCTGGTGCCCAAGGCCGAGCAGCAGACCCTGCAGGCCGGTGCCGACAGCTTCCTGGCCCTGTGGAAGCCGGCCAACGACAGCGACCCGCAAGGGGCGGTCATCATCGTCCCCGGTGCCGGCGAAACGGCCGACTGGCCAAATGCCGTCGGCCCGCTGCGGCAGAAGTTCCCTGATATCGGCTGGCACAGCCTGAGCATCAGCCTGCCCGACCTGCTCGCCGACAGCCCGCAGGCGCGGGTCGAGGCCAAGCCAGCTGCCGAGCCGGAGAAGGACAAGGGCGAAAGCGCACCGGCCAAGGGCGTACCGGCCGATGCCAATGCCAACGTCGCCCAAGCCACTGCGGCCGATGCCGACACTGCGGAAAGTACCGACGCCGAACAGGCCAGCGAACAGACCGACCCGGCCGATGCCGAGCGCATTTTCGCCCGCCTGGATGCCGCAGTGGCCTTTGCCCAGCAGCACAACGCTCGCAGCATCGTGCTGATCGGCCATGGCAGCGGTGCGTATTGGGCGGCGCGCTACCTGAGCGAGAAACAGCCACCGCAGGTGCAAAAACTGGTGATGGTGGCCGCGCAGACACCGGCGCGGGTGGAACATGACCTGGAAAGCCTGGCGCCGACCTTGAAGGTGCCGACAGCCGACATCTACTACGCCACCCGCAGCGGCGACCGCAACGCAGCCGAGCAACGCCTGCAGGCCAGCAAACGGCAGAAGGACAGCCAGTACCGGCAGTTGTCGCTGATTGCCATGCCGGGGAACAAGGCGGCCGAACAGGAGCAGTTGTTCCGCCGGGTGCGGGGGTGGATGAGCCCTCAAGGGTAAGGTTTATCATGACGGCCCTATCGCCGGCAAGCCAGCTCCCACAGGGGCCCCACAGTGTTATGGACCTGTACATTACCTGTGGGAGCTGGCTTGCCGGCGATGAGGCGCTACATGCCCCGCCGCTTGCGGATCATGGCATAGGCCTGGTGCAACTCGCGGGTGCGCTCGGTCGCTTCACGCAGCTGCGCCTCGCTGGCCCCCGTGCCCGCCAGCTTGTCCGGGTGGTGCCGGCTGACCAGTCGCCGATACGCCTGCTTGACCTTGTCGCCATCGGTGTCCGCCTCGACCGCCAGCAGCCGCAACGCCGCCGCATAGGTCATGGGCACGTCTCGCGCCCCCGCGGCCTTGCGCGGTTCGTACTCCAGCGACATGGCCTGCACCTGGCGCCGGCTCATGCCCAGTTTCTGCCCCCAGTCCAGCAGCAGCTCTCGCTCCTTGTTACCCATCTTGCCGTCAGCCCAGACCATGCGCCAACAGGCACGCAAGGTGCCTTCCGCCGCATGCGGCTGCTGGCGAATACGCCGCAGGTGCCCGCCAAGCCGGTCCTTGCCCGCCTTGCCGCGGTTGAACGCATTGATCGCACGCAGCCGGGCCGCCTCGGCCAAGTCCAGGCGCACCATTTCCTGACGCGCCTGCTGGATATGCTGCTCGGCCACCCGGCCATCACACTTGGCCAGGCGCCCGAGCATCACGAACAGCAACTCGTCGTCACCCAAGGCCGGGCGACCACCCAGGCGTTCGCGCATGTCTTCCCAGCCTTCCAAGCGCAGACGGCGGTCCATGGCTTGCCCAAGCAATGCACCGAGCAAAGCGCCCGGAATGCTGGCCACGGCAAAGCCGGCACCCACACCAATCAGCGTGCCTGGCCACCACATGTCAGGCGCGCTCGCCAAGCAAACGCTCGGCCTCGGCCAAGCGCTCGAGCGTGCCAACATCCACCCAGTGGCCACGGTAGTGCTCGCCACTGACCTTGCCGGCCGCCATGGCCTGGCGCAGCAGCGGTGCCAGCTTGAAGGCACCGGCCTGGCAACCTTCGAACAGCGCCGGGTGCAGTACCGAAAGGCCACTGAAGGTCAGCGTGCCTGGCGCGTCGTCACCATCGACCACCTGGCCGCCCACCAGGCGGAAGTCACCGCGGCCGTGATGGCCAGGGTTGTCGACCAGTACCAGGTGAGCCAGGCCTTGCAGGGGGGCCTGCAGGCGTGCGAAGTCATAGTCGGTCCAGACATCGCCGTTAACCAGCAGGAACGGCGCATCACCCAGCAATGGCAAGGCCTTGAAGATACCGCCACCGGTCTCCAGCGGCTCACCTTCAGGTGAATAGCGGATGCTCAGGCCGAAGCGGCTGCCATCGCCCAGGTGGTCCTCGATCTGCTGGCCGAGCCAGGCGTGGTTGATCACCACCTCGGTAACGCCCGCTGCCGCCAGGGCACGCAAGTGGTACTCGATCAGCGGTTGGCCAGCGACCGGGACCAACGGTTTGGGGGTGTGCAGGGTCAGCGGGCGCATGCGCTCGCCTTTGCCCGCTGCCAGGATCATTGCCTTCATGCACGCGCTCCGGCCTGCAACTCGGCAATCAGCTCACCCAGCTCCGCCAATTCGGGCCTGCGGCTGATCACTTCTTCTATATAGGCGAAGAAGCGCGGCACGTCGCCCAGGTAGCGAGGTTTGCCGTCACGGTGGCAGATACGGGCGAAGATGCCGATCACCTTCAGGTGGCGCTGCACGCCCATCAGGTCGCTGGCGCGCTGGAAGGCTTCGAAATCAGGCTGCACCGGGATGCCGGCCGCCTGCGCCTTCTGCCAGTAGTCGCGCAACCAGCCTTCGACCCGCGCCTGCGGCCAGCTGAGGAAGGCGTCCTTGAACAGGCAGGTGATGTCGTAGGTGACCGGGCCGTACACCGCATCCTGGAAGTCCAGCACGCCAGGGTTGGGGGTGCTCTGCATCAGGTTGCGCGGCATGTAGTCGCGGTGCACCAGCACCTTGGGCTGGGCCAGGGCGCTGTCGATCAGCAGCTGGCTGACGCGCTGCCAGGTGGCTTTCTGGCTATCGCTGAAGGCCAGGCCAAGTTCTCGCCCTACATACCACTCGGGGAACAGTTCGACCTCGCGGCGCAGCAGGGCGTCGTCGTAGTTGGGCAACCGGGCGTCCATCGGCAGGCGCTGGAACTTCAGCAGCGCGTCGATGGCGTCGGCGAACAGGCCGTCAGCGTTGTCGGCATTAATGATATCAAGGTATGTCTGATGGCCCAGGTCACCCAGCAGCAGGAAGCCGCGTTCCAGGTCCTGGGCGTGGATCAGTGGCACATGCACGTCGGCGCTGGCCAGCAGGTGGTCGATGGCGACGAATGGTCGGCAGTTCTCCTGCGGGGGCGGTGCATCCATGATCACGAAGCTGTGGCCGGCGCCCTGCCAGCGGAAATAACGGCGGAAGCTGGCATCGCTGCTGGCCGCGGTCAGGCTGCCTGCCGGCACTTCGCCCCAGGCGTTTTCCAGGAAAAGATCATTGAGCTGCTCAGCGAGCCAGACCATCAGTTGTTGCAGGCGTACATCGTGTTCAGGCATTACAAGGGTCTCCGACGGCCCTAGCCGTCAAGCGGGTCATGCTTTATTATCCAGCATCTTTTTCAGACCATCGAGAGGCGTGCGGCCCCACACGCGGGCAGATGGCACGCAGGAAGCCCGGACTAATAAGATGGCATTGAAATCCCCCGCGTTTCGTAGAAAGTTTCCGTTGCTGGTAACCGGCGGTCTGCTGGCCCTGCAACCTCTGGCCACGTCGTACGTGGTGGCAGCCGAACAGTTCGACTGCCAAGTGTCCGCCGCCGGCGGTTGGGACTGCAAGCCCAAGGCCCCAGTCAACAACCTGCCGCCGCGCCCGGTGCACGAGGGTGCAGCCGTCAGTTCCGGTACCGAAGCCGCGAGCGAAGCCGAAACCGCGGACCAGCCGATGCTGGTTACCGAGGCCAAGGGCCGTGGCCTGAAGTCGCGCAGCGAAGACTACAGCCACCTGGACTGGGTCCCGCGTGAAAAGCTCACCGCCGCGCAGCTGGCCGAAACCGGCCCGTACTGCGGCGGTGCGTACATCGAGCCAACCCGCCCAGGCATGGCCGACACCACGCCGAAAGACGAGTCGCCGACCTACATCAACGCCAAGGTATCCAAGTACCAACAGGAGCAGCAGATCGCTACCCTCGCCGGTGACGTGGTGATGCGCCAGGGCAGCATGCAGGCCGAAGCCGACGAGGCCAACCTCTACCAGGCCGAGAACCGTGGCGAGCTCAAGGGCAACGTCAAGATCCGTGACAACGGCTCGCTGGTAGTGGGTGACGAGGCACAGATCCAGCTCGACACGGGCGAAGCCCAGGTCGACAACGCCGAATACGTGATGCACAAGTCGCACATCCGCGGCAACGCCCTGTACGCCAAGCGTGGCGAAAACGCCATCATCCGCCTCAAGGACGGTACGTACACCACCTGCGAACCGGGCAGCAACGCCTGGCAGCTGAAGGGCAACAACATCACCCTGAACCCGGCCACCGGTTTCGGTACCGCGACCAACGTTACGCTGCGGGTCAAGGATTTCCCGGTGTTCTACACACCGTACATCTACTTCCCGATCGACGACCGTCGCCAGTCCGGCTTCCTGCCGCCATCGTTCAGCTCCAGCAGCGATACCGGCTTCATGCTGGTCACGCCGTACTACTTCAACCTGGCGCCCAACTACGACGCCACGTTGTACCCGCGTTACATGGCCAAGCGCGGCCTGCTGATGGAAGGCGAGTTCCGCTACCTGACGCCTTCGAGCGAAGGCCAGTTCGGTGCCGCGTACCTCAACGACAAGAACGACGACCGCAAAGAGCAGACTGACTACAAAGAACAGCGCTGGATGACCAACTGGCAGCACAAGGGCGGGCTCGACGAGCGCCTGATGGCCGAGGTGGACTACACCGATATCAGCGACCCGTTCTACTTCCAGGACCTGGAGTCCGACCAGATCGGCGTGGAAAGCCGCGACCTGCTGAACCAGCAGGGTGCGCTAACCTACCGTGGCGACAGCTACACCGCGCGCTTGAACGTACATGCCTACGAGATGGCCACCATCTCGCAGATCACGCCGTATGATCGCCTGCCACAGGTTACCTTCAACGGTACGCTGCCGTTCAAACCGGGTGGGCTGAACCTGGGCTACGAGACAGAAGCGGTACGCTTTGACCGTGACCTGAAAAACGACTTCGTTCTCGACGAAGATGGCAACCCGGACAGTAGTGCAGGGGTTCCAGGCCGACGTCTCGACGAAAACATCTTTGGTGTTGCCCGTGCCAACGGTACGCGCCTGAACGTCGCCCCTTCCATCAGCCTGCCCATGCAAGCCAGCTACGGCTTTATCACGCCGAAGCTGAAGTACATGTACACGCACTATGACCTTGACCTGGACAGCAAGGGCAAGCAGGACCTGATCGATAACCCTGGCAGAACCGCCCTCTACGGCGACTTCAAGAGCAACCAGGACCGCGACGTTCCAATCTTCAGCGTCGACAGTGGCCTGTATTTCGACCGCAACACATCCCTGTTCGGCACGAACTACAAGCAAACCCTTGAGCCGCGCCTGTTCTATCTTTATGTTCCGTACAAGGACCAGGTGGACATCCCGCTGTTCGACACGGGTGAAACCCTGTTCAGCTACGACTCGCTGTTCCGCGACAACCGCTTCAGCGGCACCGACCGCATCGGCGACGAGAACAAGCTGTCGCTGGGCGTGACTACCCGCTGGATCGAAGACAACGGCTTCGAGCGCCAGAACTTCAGCATCGGTCAGGCGTACTACTTCAAGGATCGCAAAGTCCAACTGCCGGGTATCGATTACCGCACTCGCAGCGACGCGCAATCCGACGTATCGCCGTACGCGCTGCTGTACAACTACTACTTCAACCGCGACTGGCGCTTCAATTCGGACTTCAACTGGGACCCGGACAGCCGCAGCACCCGTTCGGGCAGCGCGATGTTCCACTACCAGCCTGAAGACAACCCGAACAAGATCGTCAACCTCGGTTATCGCTACCGTAACGACACCATTTCCTATGACTCCACAACGGGTCAGTGGAAAGTGGGCGGTGGCGACTACGGCACCCCGGGTAGCCCGAACTACATCAAGGACTACTACAAGATCCAGCAGCATGATTTCTCGGTCATCTGGCCGGTCGTTCCACAATGGAACGTTATCGCGCGCTGGCAGCATGACTACAACCGTAACCGCACCCTGGAAGCCATGGGCGGTTTCGAATACGACAACTGCTGCTGGAAGCTACGCCTGATCAACCGTTACTGGATCGATTACGACGACTTCAGCCAAGCCCTCCCGGCGAACGAAAAAGGCGACCACGGCATCTTCCTTCAGATCGTCCTGAAAGGCCTCGGTGGCGTAGTTGGCAACAAGGTCGAATCTTTCCTCGACCAAGGCATTCAAGGTTACCGTGAACGTGAAGACCAAGCTTATTGATCGTCTGCGCCCAGTGTTGCTGGGCGCCGCTTTGCTGAGTGGCGCGGTGCATGCCGCGGTGCAACCTATTGATCGGGTGGTGGCCATTGTCGATAACGACGTGGTCATGCAAAGCCAGTTGGACCAGCGTGTCCACGAAGTACAGCAAACCATCGCCAAGCGCGGCGGCGGCGTGCCGCCAACTGGTGCCTTGGAACAGCAGGTGCTGGAACGCCTGATCGTCGAGAACCTGCAGCTGCAGATCGGCGAGCGCTCCGGCATCCGCATCACCGACGAAGAGTTGAACCAGGCCATCGGCACCATTGCCCAGCGCAATGGCATGTCGCTGGACCAGTTCCGCGCCGCACTGGCCCACGATGGCCTGTCGTTCGACGACGCCCGCGAGCAGGTCAAGCGCGAGATGATCATCAGCCGCGTGCGCCAGCGCCGCGTGGCCGAGCGCATCCAGGTGTCCGAGCAGGAAGTGAAAAACTTCCTCAACTCGGACATGGGCAAGATGCAGATGTCGGAAGAGTACCGCCTGGCCAACATCCTCATCCCAACCCCGGAAGCGGCCAACTCGGACGACATCCAGAAGGCTGCGCGCAAGGTCGGCGATGTCTACCAGCAGCTCAAGCAAGGCGCTGACTTTGGCCAGATGGCGATTGCCAACTCGGCCAGCGAAAACGCCCTGGAAGGCGGCGAAATGGGCTGGCGTAAAGCCGCCCAGCTGCCACCTGACTTCGCCAAGATGCTCAGCAGCATGCCCATTGGTGAAATCACCCAGCCGATCCGCATCCCCAACGGCTTCATCATCCTCAAACTCGAGGAGAAGCGTGGTGGCAGCGAGAACGTGCTGCGTGACGAAGTGCACGTGCGCCACATCCTGATCAAGCCAAGCGAGATCCGCAGCGAAGCGGCCACCGAGCAGTTGGCCGAGCGCCTGTATGATCGCATCAAGAACGGCGAAGACTTCGGCGAGCTGGCCAAGAGCTTCTCGGAAGACCCGGGTTCGGCGCTTAACGGCGGCGACCTCAACTGGGTAGACCCGAACAGCCTGGTACCGGAGTTCCGTGAACAGATGGCCAACGCCCAGCAAGGCGAAGTAACCAAGCCGTTCAAGACCCAGTACGGCTGGCACGTTCTGGAAGTGCTGGGCCGCCGTGCCACCGACAGCACCGAGCAGGCGCGTGAGCAGCAGGCCCTGAACGTGTTGCGCAACCGCAAGTACGACGAAGAGCTGCAAACCTGGCTGCGCCAGATCCGCGACGAAGCCTACGTTGAAATCAAGCTGCCTGGCGCTGACCAGGCCGCCCAGTGAAGCCCCTGCGCTTCGCCGTCACCCCCGGCGAGCCAGCCGGCATAGGCCCCGACCTGTGCCTGCTGCTTGCCGCAGACGCCCAGCCTCACCCCCTGATCGCCATCACCAGCCGTGACCTGCTCGCCGAGCGGGCCACGCAGCTGGGGCTGGCCGTCAAGCTGCTGCCGGTAGCGCCGGGCCAATGGCCCGAGCAGCCAGCAGCAGCGGGTAGCCTGTACGTCTGGGATACCCCCCTGGCGGCCCCGGTAGTGCCAGGCCAGCTCGACAAAGCCAACGCGGCGTTCGTGCTGGAAACCCTGACCCGTGCCGGGCAAGGCTGCCTCGACGGGCATTTCGCCGGCATGATTACCGCCCCTGTGCACAAGGGCGTGATCAACGAAAGCGGTATCGCCTTCTCCGGGCATACCGAATTCCTCGCCGAACTGACCCACACCGCGCAAGTGGTAATGATGCTGGCTACCCACGGCCTGCGTGTGGCCCTGGTGACCACACACCTGCCGCTGCGTGAAATTGCCGACGCCATCACTGCCGAGCGCGTCGAGCGCGTTACCCGTATCCTGCATGCCGACTTGCGCGACAAGTTCGGCATTGCCAACCCGCGCATCCTGGTGTGCGGCCTCAACCCGCACGCGGGTGAAGGCGGCCACCTGGGCCGCGAGGAAATCGACATCATCGAGCCGACCCTGGCCCGCCTGCGCAGCGAAGGCATGGACCTGCGCGGGCCACTGCCGGCCGATACCCTGTTTACCCCCAAATATCTGGAGCACTGCGACGCGGTGCTGGCGATGTACCACGACCAGGGCCTGCCCGTACTCAAGTACAAAGGCTTTGGCGCTGCAGTGAACGTGACCCTGGGCCTGCCGATCATCCGCACGTCGGTTGACCACGGCACCGCCCTGGACCTGGCCGGTAGCGGCAAGGTCGACACCGGCAGCCTGCGCGTCGCGCTGGAAACCGCCTACCAGATGGCCGAGAACCGACCATGAACGAGCAATACCAACACCGGGCACGCAAGCGCTTCGGCCAGAACTTCCTGCACGACGCCGGCATCATCGACCGCATCCTGCGTGCCATCAATGCCAAGGCCGGCGAACACCTGCTGGAAATCGGCCCGGGCCAGGGCGCCCTCACCGAAGGCCTGCTGGGCAGTGGCGCACAGCTGGACGTGGTGGAACTGGACAAGGACCTGGTGCCGATCCTGCAGCACAAGTTCGCTGACCGCAGCAACTTCCGCCTGCACCAGGGCGACGCCCTGAAGTTCGACTTCAACCAGCTGGGCGTGCCACCGCGCAGCCTCAAGGTGGTGGGCAACCTGCCCTACAACATCTCCACCCCGCTGATCTTCCACCTGCTCAGCCATGCCGGGCTGATCCGCGACATGCACTTCATGCTGCAGAAGGAAGTGGTCGAGCGTATGGCCGCCGGCCCTGGGGGTGGCGACTGGGGGCGTTTGTCGATCATGGTGCAGTACCACTGCCGGGTCGAACACCTGTTCAACGTTGGCCCGGGCGCGTTCAACCCGCCGCCGAAAGTGGACTCGGCCATCGTTCGCCTGGTGCCACACGAAGTGCTGCCACACCCGGCCAAGGATGCAAAACTGCTGGAGCAGGTGGTACGCGAGGCGTTCAACCAGCGCCGCAAGACCCTGCGCAACACCATGAAGGGCCTGCTCGACAGCGCGGCCATCGAGGCAGCGGGCGTGGACGGCAGCCTGCGTCCGGAGCAGCTGGACCTGGCCGCCTTCGTGCGCCTGGCCGACCAGTTGGCAGACCAGCAAGCCTGATTTCGCCTGTACCGGCCTCTTCGCGGGTGAACCCGCTCCCACAATGGCTGCACACATTTCAAGCCGTGTGCGACTCCTGTGGGAGCGGGTTTACCCGCGAAGAGGCCGGCGCTCACAACAAAGACCACAAGCCTTACACCGCTGGCCCTCCCCCCTGCCAATGGCCTAGACTGCATTATTGCGTCAGTTCGCCCAAGGCCTTTGCATGTCCGATCCCCGCTATCAGATCGACGTCAGCGTCGTGACCCGTTACCTCAAAGAACAATCCGACCCCGAAAACAGTCGTTTCGCTTTCGCCTACACCATTACCGTGCAGAACAACGGCTCGCTCAAGGCGAAGTTGATGTCGCGCCACTGGCTGATCACCAACGGTGACGGCGAGGTGGAGGAAGTGCGCGGCGCTGGCGTGGTTGGCCAGCAACCCAACATCGACCCTGGCCAAAGCCACACCTACAGCAGCGGCGCGGTCATCAGCACCCGCGTGGGCACCATGCAGGGCAGCTACCAGATGTTCGCCGAAGACGGTAAACGCTTCGACGCCGAGATCGCCCCGTTCCGCCTGGCGGTGCCAGGGGCGCTGCACTGATGGCTACCTACGCCATCGGTGACCTGCAGGGCTGCCTGCAGCCACTCAAGTGCCTGCTCGATCGCGTCAGCTTCAACCCGGCCGTCGACCGCCTGTGGCTGGTTGGCGACCTGGTCAACCGCGGCCCCGAGTCGCTGGAAACCCTGCGTTTCCTCTACGCCATGCGCCAGTCGCTGGTCTGCGTGCTGGGCAACCATGACCTGCACCTGCTGGCTGCCTGGCACAACGTCGAGCGCCTGAAGAAAAGCGACACCCTGCGCGAGATCATCGAAGCGCCGGACGCCGACCAACTGTTCGACTGGCTGCGCCAGCAAAAGCTGCTGCATTACGATGAGCCCCGTGGCATCGCCCTGGTTCACGCCGGCATTCCACCACAATGGACCCTGGGCAAAGCCCTGGAGCTGGCCGCCGAAGTCGAGGAAGTACTGCGTGACGATGGCCGCCTGCAGCTTTACCTCGACGGCATGTACGGCAATGAGCCGAACAAGTGGAGCAAGAACCTCGCCGGCATCGAACGCCTGCGGGTCATCACCAACTACTTCACCCGCATGCGCTTCTGCACCGCCGAGGGCAAGCTCGACCTCAAGAGCAAGGAAGGCCTGGGTAGCGCGCCCAAAGGCTACAAGGCCTGGTACGCGCACAAGGACCGCCGCTCGCGCCACGTGAAAATCATCTTCGGCCACTGGGCCGCGCTGCAAGGTGAGGTCGACGAACCTGGCGTAATCGCCCTGGACACCGGCTGCGTATGGGGCGGCGCCATGACCCTGTACAACGTCGACAGCGGCGAGTACCACCGCTGTGACTGCGCCGACGACGGCACCATCCGCGCACCGGCACAACCCACTACACTGAACGATCAACCCTGAAGAGAGCCGTACCCATGAGCGAATTCAAGCGCATCCCTCCCGAACAGGCCCTGGCCCTGCGCGCGCAAGGTGCGGTAGTCGTCGACATTCGCGACCCGCAGGCCTTTGCCGCCGGCCACATCACCGGTGCCAAACATCTGGATAACCATTCGGTTGCCGAGTTCATCCGCAATGCCGACCTCGATGCCCCGACCCTGGTGGTGTGCTACCACGGCAACTCCAGCCAGAGCGCTGCCGCCTACCTGGTCGGCCAGGGCTTCTCGGACGTATACAGCGTCGACGGCGGCTTTGAGCTGTGGCGCGCCACCTACCCGGCCGAGACCGCCCAAGGCACTGCCGAATAATTTTTTCATTTTTCCTGCAGCCCGCGCCCCATGCGGGCTTGCGGCTTATCAGACGAACGGTCGTTCGTAACTTCTGCCTACCTCGCCCCTTGACCTTGCAGATAACCAACTACGCTTAAGCTCAGGCCATCCAAAAAAGGGGAGAGCCGGTACACCGGCGTGCGGGTCATCGGTAGCGTTACAGGGTGTTCTGGGGGGTATACAGCAATCGGCGAACCCGGTTGCATGCCAGCATCAGCTGACTGATCCGGCGTCGTCTCCACGTATCGAGCGAGGTGACGTCATGAGTATTTTTAGCCACTTCCAACAACGTTTCGAGTCTACGCGCCAGGAAGAACTCTCGCTGCAGGAGTACCTCGAGCTGTGCAAAGAGGATCGCAGTGCCTACGCATCGGCGGCCGAACGGCTGTTGCTGGCCATCGGTGAGCCAGAGCTGATCGACACCTCTACCAACTCCAGGCTGTCGCGCATCTTCTCCAACAAGGTTATCCGCCGCTATCCGGCCTTTGCCGACTTCCATGGCATGGAAGAGTGCATCGACCAGATCGTGTCGTACTTCCGCCACGCCGCCCAAGGCCTGGAAGAGAAGAAACAGATCCTCTATCTGCTGGGCCCGGTGGGCGGCGGCAAGTCGTCGCTGGCCGAAAAACTCAAGCAGCTGATGGAAAAGGTACCGTTCTACGCCATCAAAGGCTCACCGGTATTCGAGTCGCCCTTGGGCTTGTTCAACGCCACCGAAGATGGGGCTATTCTCGAGGAAGAGTTCGGTATCCCACGGCGCTACCTGAACACCATCATGTCGCCCTGGGCCACCAAGCGCCTGCAAGAGTTTGGCGGGGATATCTCCAAGTTCAAGGTGGTGAAACTCTACCCTTCGATCCTTAACCAGGTCGCCATTGCCAAGACCGAACCCGGCGATGAGAACAACCAGGACATCTCTGCCCTGGTCGGCAAGGTCGATATCCGCAAACTCGAAGAATACCCACAGAACGACGCCGACGCTTACAGCTACTCGGGCGCGCTGTGCCGGGCCAACCAGGGCCTGATGGAATTCGTCGAAATGTTCAAGGCGCCGATCAAGGTCCTGCACCCCTTGCTCACCGCCACCCAGGAAGGCAACTACAACAGTACCGAGGGCCTTGGGGCGATTCCCTATACCGGTATCCTGCTGGCCCACTCCAACGAATCGGAGTGGCATACCTTCCGTAACAATAAGAACAACGAAGCGTTCATCGACCGGATCTACATCGTCAAGGTGCCGTATTGCCTGCGCGTCAGCGACGAGATCAAGATCTACGACAAGTTGCTGGTCAACAGTTCGCTGTCCAAGGCCCATTGCGCGCCAGACACACTCAAGATGCTGGCGCAGTTCACTGTGCTTTCACGCCTCAAGGAGCCAGAAAACTCCAACATCTACTCGAAGATGCGCGTTTACGACGGGGAAAACCTCAAGGATACCGATCCAAAGGCCAAGTCGATCCAGGAATACCGCGACTCCGCCGGTGTCGACGAGGGCATGAACGGCCTTTCAACGCGCTTCGCCTTCAAGATCCTGTCCAAGGTCTTCAACTTCGACCCACATGAAATTGCGGCGAACCCGGTGCACCTGCTGTATGTACTGGAGCAACAAATCGAACAGGAACAGTTCCCGGCCGAAGTACGCGAGCGCTACCTGCGCTACCTGAAGGAATACCTGGCACCGCGCTACATCGAGTTCATCGGCAAGGAAATCCAGACCGCCTACCTGGAGTCCTACAGCGAATACGGGCAAAACATCTTCGACCGCTATGTGCTGTATGCCGACTTCTGGATCCAGGACCAGGAATACCGCGATCCGGAAACCGGCGAGATCCTCAACCGCATCGCCCTCAACGAAGAGCTGGAGAAGATCGAGAAACCGGCGGGCATCAGCAACCCGAAAGACTTCCGCAACGAGATCGTCAACTTCGTACTGCGTGCACGCGCCAACAACAACGGCAAGAATCCAAGCTGGCTGAGCTATGAAAAGCTGCGGGTAGTGATCGAGAAGAAAATGTTCTCCAACACCGAAGACCTGCTGCCAGTCATCAGCTTCAACGCCAAGGCCAGCAAAGAGGATCAGAAGAAACACAACGACTTCGTCACCCGGATGGTGGAGCGTGGTTATACCGACAAACAGGTGCGCCTGCTGTCGGAATGGTACCTGCGGGTCAGGAAATCGCAATAAAGCGGCAAGCTACAAGCCGCAAGCTCCAAGCCGCCCAGCGCCGAGCGCAAGCCCGGCGCTGCAGCTTGCAGCAGCGGTGGCTGCTCTTTCTTGCAGCTTGAAGCTTGTGGCTTGCAGCTGCTCCCAGCTACCGGAGGGACCATGAGCTACGTTATAGACCGACGCCTGAACGGCAAGAACAAGAGCACGGTCAACCGCCAGCGTTTTCTGCGGCGCTACCGTGAGCACATCAAGAAAGCCGTCGAAGAGGCGGTGAGTCGCCGTTCCATCATGGACATGGAACATGGCGAACAGATCAGTATTCCGGGGCGCGACATCGACGAGCCGGTGCTGCACCATGGTCGTGGGGGCAAACAGACCATCGTGCACCCTGGCAACAAGGAATTCACAGCTGGCGAACACATCCCCAGGCCGCAAGGCGGAGGGGGCGGCGGCGGCCGTGGCAAGGCCGGCAATTCCGGCGAGGGCATGGACGAGTTCGTCTTCCAGATCACCCAGGAAGAGTTCCTTGAATTCATGTTCGAAGACCTCGAACTGCCCAACCTGGTCAAACGTCACCTGACCGGGGCCGACACCTTCAAGACCGTGCGCGCCGGTATCGCCAACGAAGGCAACCCGTCACGCATCAACATCGTGCGCACCCTGCGCTCGGCCCACGCCCGGCGTATCGCCCTGACCGGCAGCAGCCGCGCGCTGCTGCGCGAAGCACAAAAGGAACTCGACCGCCTGCGGGTCGAAGAGCCGGACAACTTCACCGATATCCAGGAAGTCGAGCAGGAAATCGAACGCCTGAAGGCACGCATCAACCGCCTGCCCTTCCTCGACACTTTCGACCTCAAGTACAACTTGCTGGTCAAGCAGCCCAACCCCAGCTCCAAGGCGGTGATGTTCTGCCTGATGGACGTGTCTGGCTCGATGACCCAGGCTACCAAGGACATCGCCAAGCGCTTCTTCATCCTGCTGTACCTGTTCCTCAAGCGTAACTATGACCGCATCGAGGTGGTGTTCATCCGCCACCACACCAGCGCCCGTGAAGTCGACGAGGAAGAATTCTTCTACTCGCGGGAAACCGGCGGCACTATCGTCTCCAGTGCGCTCAAGCTGATGCAGGAGATCATGGCCGAGCGCTACCCGGCCAGCGACTGGAACATCTACGCCGCCCAGGCCTCCGACGGCGACAACTGGAACGACGACTCACCGATCTGCCGCGAAATCCTGTCCAAGCAGATCATGCCGCATGTGCAGTACTACACTTACGTGGAAATCACCCCCCGTGAGCATCAGGCGCTGTGGTATGAATACGAGCGCATCGGCGAAGGCTTCCCCGACACGTTCGCCCAGCAGCAGTTGGTATCGGCCGGCGACATCTACCCGGTCTTCCGTGAACTCTTCCAGCGCAGGTTAGCCACATGACCGCCAGAGCACAGAGACGCCAACCTATTTCCACCGGGTCCGAGTGGACGTTCGAACTGATCCAGGCCTACGACCGGGAAATCAGTCGGCTGGCCGAGCGTTACGCCCTGGACACCTACCCCAACCAGATCGAGGTGATCACTGCCGAGCAGATGATGGACGCCTACGCCTCCGTCGGCATGCCGCTGGGCTACCACCACTGGTCCTACGGCAAACAGTTCCTCAGCACCGAAAAGTCGTACAGCCGCGGCCAGATGGGCCTGGCCTACGAGATCGTGATCAACTCCGACCCGTGCATCGCCTACCTGATGGAAGAAAACACCATGTGCATGCAGGCACTGGTGATCGCCCACGCCTGCTACGGCCACAACAGTTTCTTCAAGGGCAACTACCTGTTCCGCACCTGGACCGACGCCAGCTCGATCATCGACTACCTGGTGTTCGCCAAGCAGTACATCGCACGCTGCGAAGAGCGCCATGGCATCGATGCCGTGGAAGACCTGATCGACTCCTGCCATGCCCTGATGAACTACGGTGTCGACCGCTACAAGCGCCCTTACCCAATCTCTGCCGAAGAGGAGCGGCGCCGGCAACAGGAACGCGAAGAGCACCTGCAGCGGCAGATCAACGACCTTTGGCGGACCATTCCGAAAAGTGCAGAAAAGGGTAACGACCGCGATGATGGGCGCTACCCCGCCGAACCGCAGGAAAACATCCTGTATTTCATCGAGAAGAATGCCCCGCTGCTTGAACCCTGGCAGCGCGAAGTGGTGCGCATCGTGCGCAAGATCGCCCAGTACTTCTACCCGCAACGCCAGACCCAGGTGATGAACGAAGGCTGGGCAACGTTCTGGCACTACACGCTGATGAACGACCTGTACGACGAAGGGCTGATCACCGAAGGCTTCATGATGGAGTTTTTGCAGTCACACACCAGCGTGGTGTTCCAACCCGGCTACGACAGCCCGTACTACAGCGGCATCAACCCCTACGCGCTGGGCTTTGCAATGTACACCGACATCCGGCGCATGTGCGAAAACCCGACCGAGGAAGATCGCCACTGGTTCCCCGAAATTGCCGGCAGCGACTGGCTTTCTACCATCAAGTTCGCCATGAGCAGCTTCAAGGACGAGAGTTTCATCCTGCAGTATCTGTCGCCCAAGGTGATGCGCGACCTCAAGCTGTTCAGCATCCTCGATGATGACCAGCGTGACGACCTGCTGGTACCCGCCATCCATGACGAAGCCGGTTACCGGATCATCCGCGAACAGCTGGCGGCACAGTACAACCTGGGCAACCGTGAACCTAACGTGCAGATCTGGAGCGTCGACCGCCGCGGCGACCGCTCGCTGACCCTGCGCCACCAACAACACAACCGTAAACCGCTGGGCGACTCGACCGATGAAGTGCTCAAGCACCTGCACCGCCTGTGGGGCTTCGATATCCACCTGGAGACCGTTCAAGGCGAGCAAGTGATGAAGACCCACCACATGCCACCACGCGGTGAGCATGGCGAAAGCGCTGATTACGGGCGCATGGACCTGGCTGTCATCCACCACCTCTAGTGCAACCCTGTGGCTGCCGACGGGTTATCCTGTCGGCAGTTATGGAGAGCTGCACATGCACATCTACAAAGTCGGCGGCGCCGTGCGCGACCGCCTGCTCGGCCGCCCCGTCAGCGATATCGACTGGCTGGTGGTTGGCGCCACAGTCGAAGAAATGCACGCCAAGGGCTATCGGCCGGTCGGTGCCGATTTCCCGGTCTTCCTGCACCCGAAAACAGGCGAGGAATACGCCCTGGCACGCACCGAGCGCAAGAGCGGGCGCGGCTACGGCGGCTTCACCTTTCACGCCAGCCCGGACGTAACCCTGGAAGAAGACCTGATCCGCCGTGACCTCACCATCAATGCGATGGCCGAGGACGAAGCGGGCACGGTGTACGACCCTTACCATGGCAAAGACGATCTGGATAAGCGCCTGTTACGCCATGTTTCCCCGGCATTCGCCGAAGATCCCCTGCGCGTACTGCGCGTTGCGCGCTTTGCTGCCCGGTATGCACCACTGGGTTTCCGGGTTGCCGACGAGACCCTGGCACTGATGCGCCAGATCAGTGCCTCGGGCGAGTTGCAGGCACTGACCGCCGAGCGCAGCTGGAAGGAAATCGAGCGGGCACTGATGGAAGCGCGACCACAGGTATTCTTCGAGGTGCTGCGTGCTTGCGGTGCCCTGCAGGAGCTGCTGCCTGAGCTTGAAGACGATTCCCAGGCCCTGGCTGCGCTGGAGCAAGCGGCGGCGCACGAACAGCCCCTGCACGTACGCTGGGCCTGCCTGCTGCACCCGCTGGCCCCTGCCTCGATCAAAGCCGTCAACCAGCGCCTCAAGGCGCCGCGGGAATGCCAGGAACTGGCGCTGCTGACAGGGGAGTGCCTGGTGCAGGCCAGTCAGTCGCTGGAGCTGCCTGCCACGGCGCTGCTGGGCCTGCTGCAGAAGTTCGATGTGTACCGGCGGCCGCAGCGCTTCGAGGATTTCATTGTTGCCTGCGAGATGGCGGCGCTGGGTGATGACAAGTCGGGTTATCCACAGGCCGAGTATTTGCGATGCGCAGCGACGGCGGCGCGGGCGGTGGATGTGAAGCCGCTGGTGCAGGCCGGGCTGACTGGCCAGGCGCTGGGCGAAGCGCTCAAAGCTGAGCGGCTGAAAGCGCTTGAGGCTTACCAGCAAGGTTAGACATTCCGGCCTCTTCGCGGCTAAAGCCGCTCCCACAGGCACTGCGCCAATGCCAAGTGCTGTGCAATCCCTGTGGGAGCGGCTTGAGCCGCGAAAGGGCCGGTACAGGCTTATGCTGGAGTCAGCTGCAACCCACGCCACTCAAACGCAACCGGGGCAAGCACCTGGTCGATCTGTGCTTCTTGCCACAACTGCGCCATGCTCCTGCCCGCCCCCGGATGCACCAGCTCGGGTGCCAGCAGCGACAGCGGCCACAGCACAAAGGCATTCTTCAGGATCTCGGCCCGGGGCAGTACCAGCCCATCGAAGGTGCCGTGCAAATCGTCATACATCAGCACGTCGATATCCAGCGGCAGCCCCTTGCGGTCTGGCGCATAGCGGCCGTTGTCAGCCTCGATGAACTTCAGCCGGCGGTCCAGTTCGATCAGCGGCAGCGCGGTTTGCCCGGTCACCACGAAATTGATGAACGGCCCGCTCTTGATCCCCACCGCCTGGCTTTCGAAAGCCGGCGAACAACGCATGCCGGTCAGGATGTCGGCCAACGCATCGAGCCCGGCGCACAAATGCGCCTCACGGTCGATATTGCTGCCAAGGCCAAGGTAAACCGTGCTCAGAGACATCCGCGCTCGATCTCCACGCCAACACCACCACGGGCCGCCGGCACCGCACCCGGCTTGGTCAGCTTCAGCCGCACCCATGGGATGTGGAACTCTTCCATCAAAGCAGCCACCAGACGCTCGGCGAAGGTTTCCACCAGCTCGAAACGGGCCTGCTCGGCAAACGCCTGGATGCGCGCCGACACACTGGCGTAGTCCAGCGCCAGGTTCAGGTCGTCGCCGGCCGCGGCCGGGCGGTTGTCCCAGGCGAAGCTCAAGTCCAGGCGCAAGCACTGGCGAATATCCCGCTCCCAGTCATAGGCACCGATGACGGTATCGACTTCCAGGCCTTCGATGAACACTCTGTCCAAGCACTTCTCTCCACAGCACGACAAGGGCGACTGGCGCCGTTAGAATCAGGGCGTCCTCGCCCGGAATAGTTAGCATGTTTTGGTTACTGGCGTTACTCGCCTACCTGCTCGGCTCGCTGTCCTTCGCCATTGTCCTCAGCCGCCTTTCGGGCAGCCCGGACCCGCGTTCCAGCGGCTCAGGCAATGCCGGCGCCACCAACATGCTACGCCTGGCAGGCCGCAAACTGGCGATCCTGACCCTGCTTGGCGACCTGTGCAAGGGCCTGTTGCCGATATTGCTAGCCCGCCTTGCCGGGCTGGACCTGCAGGCGCAGGCCTGGGTTGGCGTGTGCGCGGTGCTGGGCCACCTGTTCCCGCTGTACTTCTGCTTCCGCGGCGGCAAGGGCGTGGCGACTGCTGCCGGCATGCTCATGGGCCTGTACTTCCCGGCCGCGCTACTGGCCATCGGCGCCTGGCTGCTGACCTTCTACCTCACCCGCACCAGCTCGCTGGCGGCGCTGATCGCCACCCCGCTGACCTTGCCATTGCTGGCCTGGCGCGAGCCCGAGGCACTCCTGCCGATCAGCGTGCTGACGGTGATGATCGTGTGGCGACACCGCAATAATCTGCGCGACTTGTTTGCCGGGCGCGAAAGGCACTTCTGACAAGCCAGCAGGCCTTCACACCGGCGGCAACTGCTCCATTGGCCAACGTGCCTGCACGCTGATCGCCAGGTCCTGCTGCTGCCCGGCCAACAGCCGCTGGCAGCCGGCGTAGGCGATCATCGCGCCGTTGTCGGTGCAGAACTGTGGACGCGCGTAGTAAACATTGCCCTTCATACCGGCCAGCATATCCTCCAGCGAGGCACGCAGCGCCTTGTTGGCACTCACGCCGCCAGCAATGACCAGGCGCTTGAGCCCCGTCTGCTTGAGGGCACGCTTGCACTTGATGGTCAAAGTTTCCACCACCGCCTGCTGGAATGCCAGGGACACGTCGCAACGGGTTTGCTCACCGTCGTCGCCAGCTTCCTTGCATTGCTGCCAGGTGTTGAGGGCGAAAGTCTTGAGACCACTGAAGCTGAACTCAAGGCCCGGACGATCGGTCATCGGCCGCGGGAACACGAAGCGGCCAGGCACGCCCTGCTCCGCCAGGCGCGCGATTTCCGGGCCGCCGGGGTAATTCAGGCCTATCAGCTTGGCAGTCTTGTCGAACGCTTCGCCGGCGGCGTCGTCCAGGCTCTCGCCCAGCAGCTCGTACTGGCCGATGCCATCAACCCGAACCAGCTGGGTATGGCCACCGGAAACCAACAAAGCGACGAACGGAAACTCCGGTGGGTTTTCTTCCAGCATGGGCGCCAGCAAGTGGCCTTCCATGTGGTGCACGCCGATGGCCGGGATGTCCCAGGCAAAGGCCAGCGCCTGGGCGCAGGAAGCACCCACCAGCAAGGCGCCGACCAGGCCAGGGCCCGCGGTATAGGCGATGGCGTCGATCTCGGTGGCGACGCAGCCAGCCTCGTCCAGCACCTGGCGGATGAGCGGCAGCATGCGCTTTACGTGGTCACGCGAGGCAAGCTCGGGCACCACGCCGCCGAACACGCGGTGCAGGTCGATCTGGCTGAACAGTGCGTCGGCCAACAAACCGCGTTCACTGTCGTATAATGCGACGCCAGTTTCGTCGCAGGATGTTTCCAATCCCAGTACTAGCATGGGTTCGTCCCTTGTGGGGGCTGAATTCGAAGCCGCGCATGATAGTCCCCGTGTCGGATGCCGACCAGCGGTTTTCGATCAGAGGCTTTGCATTCCGGCTTGCTAAGGGTTAACATCCGCAACCCTTGAAAACCGACGTTCTCCAGCACACCTTTGTTTTGCCAGGAGCACGTCTACCCCGGTAATGAATTAAGGTAGCCCTGGATGCCAGCCGTCAAAGTTAAAGAGAACGAACCCTTCGACGTAGCTCTGCGTCGTTTCAAGCGCTCCTGCGAAAAAGCCGGTGTACTGGCTGAAGTTCGTAGCCGCGAGTTTTACGAGAAGCCGACCGCAGAGCGTAAGCGCAAGGCAGCTGCTGCTGTTAAGCGTCACGCCAAGAAAGTTCAGCGCGAACAGCGCCGCGCCGTTCGCCTGTACTAATACAGGCGTTCTACGCAAAGCTTCTGCCCTGCCCGGCTAACCGCCGGGCGATGGCAGTGGTCGCTTCAAACTTGAGCAGCTAGCTCAAGGCCCTGCACAAGCTTCATGCGAACTGCATAGGGGCAACCTGCCTGAAACGTCAGAGCTGGTCCTTCTTGTTGTATGACCAGACGTGCACGTCCGACTGACGGGCCCTCAGGGGCTGGCGACGAGCACACATTCCCTCGCACTTCCCCAAGCGGCACTCGCCCCATTCGGCGCGTGAGCGATTAGACTTGCCAGTTGCCAGATGACGAGACTGCCATGGCCGGGCTGATTCCCCAGAGTTTCATTGACGACCTGATCAACCGCCTCGATATCGTCGACGTGGTGAGTTCGCGCGTTCAGCTGAAAAAAACCGGCAAGAATTACTCCGCCTGCTGCCCGTTCCACAAGGAAAAGACCCCTTCCTTCACGGTCAGCCCCGACAAGCAGTTCTACTACTGCTTCGGCTGCGGCGCCGGTGGCAACGCCCTGGGCTTTGTCATGGACCACGACAACCTGGACTTCCCCCAGGCCGTCGAGGAACTGGCCCGCGCCGCCGGCATGGAAGTGCCCCGCGAGCAGGGCCGCCGTGACAACAAGCCTCGCCAGCCTACCGACTCGCCGCTGTACCCGCTGCTGGATGCCGCCTCGGAATTCTACCGCCAGGCCCTGCGCAGCCACCCGACCCGCAAGGCGGCGGTGGACTACCTCAAGGGCCGCGGCCTGTCCGGGGAAATCGCCCGCGACTTTGGCCTGGGCTTTGCCCCGCCTGGCTGGGACAACCTGCTCAAGCACCTGGGTGCCGACACCCTGCAGCAAAAGGTGATGATCGATGCCGGCCTGTTGATCGAGAACGCCGAAAGCGGCAAGCGCTACGACCGCTTCCGCGACCGGGTGATGTTCCCGATCCGCGACAGCCGTGGGCGCATCATCGCCTTTGGTGGCCGGGTGCTCGGCGACGACAAGCCCAAGTACCTGAACTCCCCGGAAACCCCGGTGTTCCACAAGGGCCAGGAGCTGTACGGGCTGTACGAGGCGCGCAAGCACAACCGCAACCTCGACGAGATCATCGTCGTCGAGGGCTACATGGACGTTATCGCCCTGGCCCAGCAGGGCCTGCGCAATGCCGTGGCCACCCTCGGCACCGCCACCAGCGAGGAGCACCTCAAGCGCCTGTTCCGCGTGGTACCCAGCGTGCTGTTCTGCTTCGACGGCGACCAGGCCGGGCGCAAGGCCGCCTGGCGTGCACTGGAGTCGACCCTGTCAAACCTGCAGGACGGCCGCCGGGCGCGCTTCCTGTTCCTGCCCGAAGGTGAAGACCCGGACAGCCTGGTGCGCGCCGAAGGCACCGATGCCTTCAGGGCCCGCATCAACCAGCACGCCCAACCGCTGGCCGACTACTTCTTTGAGCAACTGGGCGTCGAAGCCGACCCGCGCTCGCTGGAAGGCAAGGCGCACATGGCGACCCTGGCCGCACCGTTGATCGAAAAGATCCCCGGCGCCAACCTGCGCCAGCTGATGCGCAACCGCCTGAAGGAAATTACCGGCCTCGACCCGCAACAGGTCGAACAACTGGCGCAACAGGCCCCGGCTGCCAGCAGCGTGCCCGATTACGACCCTGGCTACGATTACGACGCCATGGCCAGCTACACACCCGACTACGGCGACATGCCGCAGCACGACTACGCCCCCGTGCACCAGGAGCCGGAGTGGAAGCCGAACAAAGGCGGTGGCAAGAAACAGTGGAGCGAAAAGCCCTGGGACAAGAACCGCAAGGGCGGCAAACCCTGGCAGCAACGTGACGAAGCACCGCCACGCGTGCCGGCACCGGTCGAACCGCCTACCCTGGCGGCCCTGCGTACCCTGCTACACCACCCGCTGCTGGCCGGCAAGGTGGAAGACGCCAGCCACTTCGCCGATGAAGAACACCTGTACAGCCAGCTGTTGGTGGCATTGATCGAAGCCGCACAGAAAAATCCTGGGCTAAGCTCAATGCAGTTGATCGCACGTTGGCATGGTACCGAACAGGGCCGCCTGCTGCGGGCCCTGGCAGAAAAGGAATGGCTGATCGTGGCCGACAACCTTGAACAACAGTTTTTCGACACTATAACTAGCTTGTCCGCCCGCCAACGCGAGCGCAGCCTGGAACAACTGCTCAGGAAATCACGTCAAAGCGAATTGACCAGCGAGGAAAAAACCCAGCTCCTCGCCCTGCTGAGCCGGAATGTTCCCGCACAAACGCCGACCTCATCTGGCGCGTGAGGCCCATGCTCGGGTATAATCCTCGGCTTGTTTTTTGCCCGCCAAGACCTTCAGTGGATAGGGTGTTATGTCCGGAAAAGCGCAACAGCAGTCTCGTATCAAAGAGTTGATCACCCGCGGTCGTGAGCAGGGCTACCTGACTTACGCGGAGGTCAACGACCACCTGCCTGAGGATATTTCAGATCCGGAACAGGTGGAAGACATCATCCGCATGATCAACGACATGGGGATCAACGTATTCGAGAGTGCTCCGGATGCGGATGCCCTTCTGTTGGCGGAAGCCGACACCGACGAAGCCGCGGCCGAAGAAGCCGCTGCTGCGTTGGCGGCAGTTGAAACCGATATCGGCCGCACGACCGACCCGGTGCGCATGTACATGCGCGAAATGGGTACTGTCGAGCTGCTGACCCGCGAAGGCGAGATCGAAATCGCCAAGCGAATCGAGGAAGGCATCCGTGAAGTGATGGGCGCCATCGCCCACTTCCCGGGTACTGTCGACTACATTCTCGGCGAATATGACCGCGTCACCGCCGAAGGTGGCCGTCTGTCCGATGTTCTCAGCGGTTACATCGACCCTGATGACAACATCGCCGCACCAACCGAAGAAGTACCGGTCCCTGGTGCCAAGGCCCCTGCGGTCAAGGAAGAGTCGGACGACGAAGACGAAGAAAGCGAAGGCAGTGACGACGAGGAAGAGGCCGAAAGCGGTCCCGACCCTGTAGTTGCAGCCCAGCGTTTCGGTGCGGTCAATGACCAGCTTCAGGCCACCAGCAAGGTGCTGAAGAAACACGGTCGTGCCCACAAGGAAAGCATCGAGGCCTTGCAGGCCCTGGCCGACCTGTTCATGCCGATCAAGCTGGTACCGAAGCAGTTCGAGGTACTGGTCGAGCGTGTACGTGACGCCCTGAACCGTCTGCGCCAGCAAGAACGTGCCATCATGCAGCTGTGCGTGCGTGACGCCCGCATGCCGCGTGCCGACTTCCTGCGCATGTTCCCGAGCAACGAAACCGACCAGACCTGGAGCGGTGACCTGGCCAAGCGCAACACCAAGTGGGCTGCCGCCCTGGGTGAAAAGGACGCTGCCATCGTCGCTTGCCAGCAAAAACTGATCGACCTTGAGACCGAAACCGGCCTGACCGTTGCCGAGATCAAGGAAATCAACCGTCGCATGTCGATCGGTGAAGCCAAGGCCCGCCGCGCCAAGAAAGAAATGGTCGAGGCGAACCTGCGTCTGGTGATCTCCATCGCCAAGAAGTACACCAACCGTGGCCTGCAGTTCCTCGACCTGATCCAGGAAGGCAACATCGGTTTGATGAAAGCGGTGGACAAGTTCGAATACCGTCGCGGCTACAAGTTCTCGACCTACGCCACCTGGTGGATTCGTCAGGCGATTACCCGTTCGATCGCCGACCAGGCACGCACCATCCGTATTCCGGTGCACATGATCGAAACGATCAACAAGCTCAACCGCATTTCCCGCCAGATGCTGCAGGAAATGGGTCGCGAACCGACCCCGGAAGAGCTGGGCGAGCGCATGGAAATGCCTGAGGACAAGATCCGCAAGGTACTGAAGATCGCCAAAGAGCCGATCTCCATGGAAACCCCGATCGGTGACGACGAAGATTCGCACCTGGGCGACTTCATCGAGGACTCGACCATGCAGTCCCCGATCGACGTAGCCACGGTCGAAAGCCTCAAGGAAGCCACCCGCGACGTGCTCTCGGGCCTGACCGCACGCGAAGCCAAGGTGCTGCGCATGCGTTTCGGTATCGACATGAACACCGACCACACCCTCGAAGAGGTGGGCAAGCAGTTTGACGTAACGCGTGAGCGTATCCGTCAGATCGAAGCGAAGGCGTTGCGCAAACTGCGCCACCCGACTCGCAGCGAGCACCTGCGAAGCTTCCTCGACGAGTGATGACAAAACCCCGGCCCAGGCCGGGGTTTTTCTTTTCTGCTTGCTGCCCTGCACATGCACGGTCCCTGTGGGAGCGGCGGTGCGGCGGTCCGACGTGCCCGCGAACACCGGCGCAGCCGGTGCCATCCATCGCGGTGGCAGCTTCGCGGGCATGCCCGCTCCCACAGGGATGGCACATGCCTCTAGTCAGATATAGCCGCCCCACACCTGCAAGGCCCTGTTGTATCTGACAAAAGACCCCACCTTCCACCGCACACCTGCAGCAATGCCCGTCTACACTCGATTTCAGACCATCTGAATGCGAGGCCGCCATGCCCTTGAAGCCGGCCATCCTGTTGCTGCTCCTGATTCTGTGGAATACAACGGCCGGCGCCCTGACCCTGACAGACGAGGAGAAAGCCTGGTTGGCTGCCCACCCGCAGCTAAGCCTGGGCATAGATGCCTCTTGGCCACCGTTCGAGTTTCGCGACCAGGAGGGCCGGTACCAGGGATTGGCCGCCGATTACATCGCCACGATCCAGCAACGCCTGGGCGTGACGCTCAAACCGGTCGAACCCAGCAGCTGGACCGAGGTACTGGCGCAGGCGCGGGAAAACCGCATCGACCTGCTGCCCGGCATCATGTCCACCCCCGAACGCCAGGGCTACCTGGCCTTCACCCGCCCGTACCTCGATTTCCCCATCGTCATCCTCGCCCACAAAGGCGGCGCCCAACCGCGCAACCTGGATGACCTGTACGGCCTGAAAATCGCCGTGGTCGAAAATTACGCTCCACACGAGCTGCTGCGCAGTCACCACCCCGACCTCAACCTGGTGGCGCTGCCCAACGTCAGCTCCACGCTGCAGGCCCTGGCCACCGACCAGGTGGACGCCGTGGTCGGCGACCTGGCTTCCAGCATCTGGAGCCTGCGCCAGCTCAAGCTCGACGGCCTCTACGTCAGCGGCGAAACACCCTACCGTTACCAACTGGCCATGGCCGCCCCCCGCAACAACAAAGTCTTGGTCGGCATTCTGGATAAAGTGATGGCCGACATGAGCAGCGGCGAAGTCAGCCAGATCCAGCAGCACTGGGTGGGCAATGTGGTCGACCAGCGGATGTTCTGGTCCGACCTGCTGGTCTATGGCCTGCCAACCGTGCTGCTGCTGATGGCCGTTCTGGCCGTGGTCATCCGCATCAACCGCCGGCTCAGCTCGGAGATTTCCCGGCGCATCGCCCTGGAACAGGAGCTGCGAAGCAGCGAGTACCACTACCGTGGCCTGGTCGAGAGCCTGTCCGCCATTGCCTGGGAAGCCGATGCCAATGATTTCACCTACAGCTACGTCTCGCCTCATGCCGAAGACCTGCTGGGATACCCGCTGAGCGAATGGCTCAAGCCCGGCTTCTGGCGCAGCATCCTGCACCCGGAAGATGCCCTGTGGGCCCAGGCCTACTGTGACAGCGAAACGGCGGGCGGCCGTGACCACAGTCTGGACTACCGGGTCATCCGCGCCGATGGCCAGCCGCTGTGGGTACGCAATATCGTCAGCATGATCGAGCACGGCCACCAACCAGTGATGCGCGGGCTGATGATCGATATCAGCGACACCAAACGCACCGAGGACGCCCTGCGCCTGTCGGAGCAGAAGTTTGCCTCGGTATTCCAGCAGTGCCCTGACATCTTGCTGATTGCCCGCCACAGCGACGGCTGCCTGCTGGAGGTTAACGAAGCCTTCGAAGAGCAGATCGGCCTGACCCCGGGCCAGGTGATCGGCCGCAACGCCGCCGAGCTGAACCTGTGGGGCGTTGAAGGCAGCGGGCCAAGGCTGCTAGAGCGCCTGCACCAGGGCGGTATCCGCAACCTGGAGATGAGCTTCCGGCGCAGCAACGGCCAGCTGTTCACCGGCCTGACCTCGGCCGAAACCTTCGAACTCGACGGCACCCCCGCGCTGGTGGTGGCGGTACGCGATATCAGCCAGCTCAAGGAAACCCAGGAGCAGCTGCAAACCTCGGAAGAAAAATTCGCCAAAGCCTTCCACGCCTCACCCGACGGCCTATTGCTGTCGCGCCAGAGTGACGGCTTGCTGCTTGAAGTGAACGAGGGCTTCTGCCGCCTCACCGGCTATGACCTCAACCTGACCATCGACCAGACCTCGCTGGACCTGGGTATCTGGGTCGACCTCAATGAACGCAAGCGCCTGATAGACCAGCTTAGCCGCGATGGTTTCGTGCGCGATTTCACCTGCCACATACGCCGCAGCGATGGGCAGATCCGCCTCTGCGAGCTGTCCGCACGGCCGCTGCCGATTGCCGGCGTCGACTGCATGCTGACCATCGCCCGCGACATTACCGAACGCCACCTGATGCAGGAAAAACTGCAGTTGGCCGCCACTGTGTTCGAGAACACCGCCGAAGGCGTACTGATAACCGATATCGACCAGCGCATCAGCGCCGTCAACCGTGCCTTCAGCGAAATTACCGGCTACAGCGAGATCGAAGCCCTCGGCCAAACCCCGCGCCTGCTCGCCTCTGGCCAGCACGACAGCGCCTTCTATGTGGCCATGTGGCACCAGCTGACCGCCGAAGGCCACTGGCAAGGCGAGATCTACAACAAACGCAAGAATGGCGAACTCTACCCAAGCTGGCTGACGATCAGCGCCGTGCGCAACAGCGAACGCGAAGTCACCCACTTCGTGGCAGTTTTCGCAGATATCTCCAGCATCAAGCACGCGCAGGCCAAACTCGACTACCAAGCCCACCACGATCCGTTGACCGGCCTACCCAACCGCGCTCTCTTCGAGAACCGCCTGCAGGCCGTACTCACCTGCGCGCAGGTGTCCAACCGCCAGGGCGCTGTGCTGTTCCTCGACCTCGACCGTTTCAAGCACATCAACGACAGCCTCGGCCACCCAGTCGGCGACCTGCTGCTGAAGGGTATCGCCCAGCGCCTGAAAGAGCAGGTCCGCGACGTTGACACTGTGGCCCGCCTGGGCGGCGACGAATTCATCATCCTCCTGCCCGGCCTGCACAAGCCCAGCGACGCCAGCACCATCGCCAACAAGCTGCTGGCCTGCTTCAATGCGCCATTCCAGGCCGGCGAACACGAGTTTTTCACCAGCGCCAGCATCGGCATCAGCCTTTACCCACAGGACGGTACCGATGTTTCCTCGCTGATCCGCAACGCCGACGCCGCCATGTACCGCTCCAAGGCCAAGGGCCGCAACCGCGTCGAAGCCTATACCCGCGACCTCACCGCCCAGGCCAGCGAGCGCATCGCCCTGGAACACGAGCTGCGCCGGGCCATCGAACGTAACGAGTTGAGCCTGTACTTCCAGCCCAAGCTCAGCCTCAAGACCCAGAGCCTGGTCGGTGCCGAAGCGCTGATCCGCTGGAGCCACCCGACTTTTGGTGAAGTGCCGCCGGAGCACTTTATCCACCTGGCCGAAGAGAATGGCACCATCCTTCAGCTCGGCGACTGGGTGCTGGAGCAAGCCTGCCTGCAGATGCAAACCTGGAAGCTGCATTACGAACCTTTCGGCCCGCTGTCGATCAACCTCGCCGGCGCCCAGTTGCGCCACCCGCACCTGGCCCGGCGTATCGAGCAGTTGCTCAAGCACCACCAGTTGAAGGCCGGCGACCTGCAGCTGGAAATCACCGAAAACTTCATCATGAGCCAGGCAGAAGAAGCCCTGGCCGTGCTGTACCAGCTGAAGAAACTGGGTGTGCAACTGGCCATCGACGACTTCGGCACCGGTTACTCATCGCTGAGCTACCTCAAGCGCCTGCCGCTGGATATTCTCAAGATCGACAAGTCGTTCATCCGCGGCCTGCCCGACGACCCCCACGACGCCGCCATCGCCCGCGCCATCATCGCCCTGGGCCGCAGCATGCAGCTGACCATCATTGCCGAAGGCGTGGAGAACCAGGCCCAGCAACGCTTCCTCGCCGCCGAAGGCTGCGAGCAGATCCAGGGCTATATCGTCAGCCTGCCCCTGCCCCCAGAAGAGTTCGCCGCAACGTTTCTTCGCATAGCACTATCGGATCTTTCAGATGGCACAGGTGCGAAACCCTCGTTATAATCCGGCCACTTACTGAGGGCCTATAGCTCAGTCGGTTAGAGCAGAGGACTCATAATCCTTTGGTCCACGGTTCGAGTCCGTGTGGGCCCACCAGATACGACAAAGCCGCGCGATTGCGCGGCTTTTTTGTGCCTGTCGTTCAGTTGGGGGAATCACGCTCGTTTCTTCGTGGCATGCCCAGCCGCTTTGCTTGCGAACTTGCGGCATGTAACTCTTCTGGTTACTCCCCTCTCGGCCGCATCTCGACCTGCCGTGGGTTGTAGAAGGTCATCCCAGCCGGAATATCCCGAGTAACCAGCGACATCGCGCCAATCACCACGTCGTCACCAATGTCGATACGGTCGGCAACGATGCAACTGTTGGCGCCAATGCTCACGTTGTCGCCAATGCGCAGCGCGTAGACTTCCAGACCGAGGGTCTTGATACCGATCGAGCAGTTCTGCCGGATGAAGAAGTTGCGCCCGATGCTCACGTGCCGGGTAATCACTACACCCGGCAGGTGCGCGATGCGCAGGCCGGGTGCGATTTGCGCACCGATGTCGATGTCCACCGCGTACTTGCGGTTGAGCCGTTGCTGCATGCGCCGGGCGTGGCGCCGGGCCAGGCCGCCGCGGGCGTCGAAGTACTGAGCCAGGCGGTAGGCGAAGAGAAAGCGCAACTTGTTGTCCTTGCGTGCGCGGCGCAGCACGTTGAATAGCAGGCTGATGCGGCGTCCGGGCTTTTTCTTGTTGGAGACTTCCAGTCGCCAGCATTCGAGCAGGTGATCGAGGTTCACGCTTAGGTTTCCGTTGGGCTAGCGCTTCATCATGCCGAATTACTGCCGAAGACGCAGCCCTCGGAGCATACGCGATCCCTTTGTGGGAGCGGCCTTGTGTCGCGAAAGGGCTGCGCAGCAGCCCCGGCGATATTTGCATCAGCGCAGAAATTTTGGGGCCGCTTTACGGCCCTTTCGCGACACAAGGCCGCTCCCACAAAAATGCCAGCCCTGCGCGGTCAACGGTGCTGGGCTGTACCTGGCCTTGCCCTGATTGGCACTGGCTAGCTAGGCTAGCCGGCCAACCGTAGAGACTCGCCATGTCGGATTCCCGCTCCATCACGCTGGATGAAATCGATCGCCAGCTGATCGCCCTGCTGCAGATCAACGCCCGCGAAAGCGTCGCCACCCTCGCCCGCCAGCTGGGCATCGCCCGCACCACGGTCAACTCGCGTCTGGAGCGGCTGGAGAAGAACAAGGTCATCTCCGGCTATGGCGTGCGTCTGGGCCAGAGTGTGATAGGCGGCGGGCTGCAGGCGTATGTGGGGATCAAGGTGCAACCGCGCTCCGGCAAGGAGGTGGTGCGGCGCCTCAGTGCAATGGGCCAGGTGCAGCAACTGTGCGCGGTGAGCGGCGAGTTCGACTATGTGGCCTGGCTGCGTACGGATTCGCCCGAGCAACTTGACCAACTGCTCGACCAGATTGGCAGTGTCGACGGGGTGGAGAAGACCACCACGTCGATCATTCTCAGCAGCAAGGTGGACCGCGGGCAGCCGCTCTGAGCGGGCTGGCGGTCAGGCCTCCTGGCCGTCGAGCAGGCCCTCCAGAATTGCCGAAAGGCTTTCGGCGGAATGCTGCATCGACCAGACGATGTCACGGCTCCTGTCGGGGGCGTGGTGTTGGGCGTAGTCAGTTGCGATCTGATTGAGGCCACGGGCCAGCAGGCAGGCGTGGACCAGGGCGTCGGCGGCGTCGATGCCGGGGCGGATGGCGAATAGCGGCGGGTGGCTGGATTCGCAGTTGCAGAAGGGCTTTTCGGCGGTGGGTTTCAGTTTTTCGGGTTGGTCAGAATCCGTCTTCTTCATGATGCAATTCCCAAATTGAGCCTTGAGGAAACCGCCTACCAACTCCTTCTCACGGGAAATAGGTGGCAGCCATGCACGGGGTGAGAACCGGCCAACTTGGAAATCCGGCCAGGCCAAAGCCTGCCCGCGCACGGCTGCCATGACTCAAGCCTTGGTGCGAAGTTGGAGGATGGGTTCTCACGCCCAGTCGCCCTAACAGCGGCGACCCAGTGAAGTTAACCCTGAGACTTTTCCAGCGCAGCCAGACCGAGGCTATAGCGGGCGTAGGGTAATTCCTTATCTCACGGCACGGGTGTAGGAACTGTCTGATCACCCGTATCACAAGGGCAGCACGGTCCCCCGTGGGAGCGGGTTCACCCGCGAATGCGTCGGTAGATTCACAGCAGCATTCGCGGGTAAACCCGCTCCCACAGGGTATGCAGTGCACTATCGATCTCAGCTTTGCAGCTACAAGCCTATCAAGACGCAGTGATGCTTTTTGTCACTAATTAACCATACGTAAATCACGTACACATATGCAGTATGGAGGTCTCCACAAGAGGCTTACCCATGCCCCGCAACCTGTTCACTGAGCTCACGGAAGGCTTCGACGCCCTGGCTGAAGAACGCCAAGGCAAGAAAACCCTGCGCTCGCACAAAGCCAGCTTCACCGAGCTGGCCCCTTTGGCGCCCGACGAACTGCTGGAACTGCGCCAGCGTCTCAACATGTCCAGGGCAGTGTTCGCGAACCATCTGCGAACCAATACCAGAACGCTGGAGAACTGGGAACAGGGCCGTTCCAGGCCTAATGCGCAAGCAGTCGCACTAATTCGTCTGGTGCAGAAATACCCTGAGACAGTGGACCATTTGGCGTCTTTGGCGTGAGTCGTCAAAAGCACTCATAGAAGGTCAAATACGACGAACAAAGCTACATTCAGACAACACTCTGCACCTTAATAACGAACACCCCACTCCCTAAAATGACCCCCAGGCATCTCCTATACTCAGGCTCCGCTCCCCGCGCAGCCTCTCTGGCAAGGTCACTTCATGAACAAAAAAAACCGCCACCCCGCCGACGGTAAAAAGCCAATCACCATCTTTGGCCCGGACTTCCCCTTCGCCTTCGACGACTGGCTGGAACACCCTGCAGGCCTGGGTAGCATTCCGGCTGAGCGCCATGGTGAGGAAGTGGCCATCGTCGGCGCCGGTATCGCTGGCCTGGTGGCGGCCTACGAGTTGATGAAGCTGGGCCTCAAACCAGTGGTGTACGAGGCCTCCAAGCTGGGTGGCCGGCTGCGTTCGCAAGCCTTCAACGGCACCGACGGGATCATCGCCGAACTGGGTGGCATGCGCTTCCCGGTGTCGTCCACCGCCTTCTACCACTACGTGGACAAGCTGGGCCTGGAGACCAAACCCTTCCCCAACCCGCTGACCCCGGCTTCGGGCAGCACGGTGATCGACCTGGAAGGCCAGACCTACTACGCCGAAAAAGCTACCGACTTGCCGCAACTGTTCCACGAAGTGGCCGACGCCTGGGCCGACGCGCTGGAAAGCGGCGCCCAGTTCGCCGACATTCAGCAAGCCATCCGCGACCGTGATGTGCCACGCCTGAAAGAACTGTGGAACAAGCTGGTCCCGCTGTGGGACGACCGCACTTTCTATGACTTCGTCGCCACCTCGCGCTCGTTCGCCAAGCTGAGCTTCCAGCACCGTGAAGTGTTCGGCCAAGTCGGCTTCGGCACCGGCGGCTGGGACTCGGACTTCCCCAACTCGATGCTGGAAATCTTCCGCGTGGTGATGACCAACTGCGACGACCACCAGCACCTGGTGGTCGGCGGTGTGGAGCAGGTGCCGCAAGGCATCTGGCGCCATGTACCGGAGCGCTGCGTGCATTGGCCGGAGGGCACCAGCCTCAGCGCGCTGCACGGCGGCGCACCGCGTACTGGGGTAAAGCGCATTGCCCGTGCCGCCGATGGCCGCCTGGCAGTCACCGACAACTGGGGCGACACCCGTTACTACAGCGCGGTGCTCGCCACCTGCCAGACCTGGCTGCTGACCACCCAGATCGACTGCGAGGAATCGCTGTTCTCGCAAAAGATGTGGATGGCCCTGGACCGCACCCGCTACATGCAGTCGTCGAAGACTTTCGTCATGGTCGACCGGCCATTCTGGAAGGACAAGGACCCGCAAACCGGCCGCGACCTGATGAGCATGACCCTCACCGACCGCCTCACCCGCGGCACCTACCTGTTCGACAACGGCGACGACAAGCCAGGGGTGATCTGCCTGTCCTACGCGTGGATGAGCGATGCGCTGAAGATGCTGCCGCACCCGGTGGAAAAGCGCGTTCAGCTGGCGCTGGATGCACTGAAGAAGATCTACCCGAAGACCGATATCGCCGGGCACATCATCGGCGACCCGATCACTATTTCCTGGGAGGCCGACCCGCACTTCCTCGGCGCCTTCAAGGGCGCGCTGCCGGGCCACTACCGCTATAACCAGCGCATGTACGCACACTTCATGCAGCAGGACATGCCTGCCGAGCAGCGCGGCATGTTCATTGCCGGTGACGATGTGTCGTGGACCCCGGCCTGGGTGGAAGGCGCGGTACAGACGTCGCTGAATGCGGTGTGGGGTATCATGAACCACTTCGGTGGCCGTACCCACCCGGACAACCCAGGCCCAGGCGACGTATTCGACGAGATCGGCCCGATCGCCCTGGCTGACTGAGACAAGGAGGCGCCATGCGCATCGCTCTGTTCCAGGGCACGCCCAAGCCACTGGACGTACCCGGCAACCTGCAACGGCTACGTCACCAGGCACAATTGGCGGCCGAACGCGGCGCCCAGTTGCTGGTGTGCCCGGAGATGTTCCTGACCGGCTACAACATCGGCCTGGCCCAGGTCGAGCGCCTGGCCGAGGCCGACGATGGGCCGGCGGCCATGGAAGTGGTGGAAATCGCCCAGGCGCACCGCATCGCCATCGTCTATGGCTACCCGGAGCGCGGCGATGATGGCGCGCTCTACAACAGTGTGCAGTTGATCGATGCGCATGGCCGTAGCCTGAGCAACTACCGCAAGACTCATCTGTTCGGTGAGCTTGACCGTTCGATGTTCAGCGAAGGCCCAGACCACTTCCCAGTGGTGGAACTGGACGGCTGGAAGGTCGGCCTGCTGATCTGCTACGACATCGAGTTCCCGGAAAATGCCCGGCGCCTGGCGCTGGACGGTGCCGAGCTGATCCTGGTGCCGACGGCGAACATGACCCCTTACGATTTCATCTGCCAGGTGACCGTGAGGGCCCGGGCGCAAGAGAACCAGTGCTACCTGGTGTATGCCAACTATTGCGGCTCGGAAGACGAGATCCAGTATTGCGGGCAGAGCAGCATCATTGGCCCGGATGGCAGCCTTCTGGCCATGGCTGGGCGGGACGAATGCCAGTTGCTGGCAGAGCTGGAGCATGAGCGGGTGGTGCAGGGACGGGTGGCGTTCCCTTACCTCACCGATTTGCGCCAGGAGCTGCACCTGCGTAAAGGCTGACGGCCCTTTCGCGGGTTAACCCGCTCCCACAGGTACAGCGTGATCTGAAGGTCAACACCACCCCTGCGGGAGCGGGTTCACCCGCGAAGAGGCCGGCCCTGCCAACAAATGGGTTAGCATGGTCAGCAGTTACCGGAGCCTCCATGCCTGACGCCACCCGCCACCTCACCCTCGCCAATGGCCTGCAGCTGACCCTGCGCCACGCCCCGCGCCTGAAGCGCTCGGCTGCCGCTCTGCGGGTGCACGCGGGCAGCCACGACGCTCCGGGCAAATGGCCCGGCCTGGCCCATTTCCTTGAACACCTGTTCTTCCTCGGCACCCCGCGCTTTCCCCTGGACGACGGCCTGATGCGCTACGTGCAGGCGCTTGGCGGCCTGGTCAACGCCAGCACCCGCGAGCGCACCACCGATTTCTTCTTCGAAGTCCCGCCCAGCGCCTTGGCCGGCGGCCTCGAGCGCCTGTGCCAGATGCTGGCCGAGCCGGACCTGGCCATCGAACGTCAACGCCGCGAACGTGAAGTGATCCATGCCGAGTTCATCGCCTGGTCGCGCAACCCCCAGGCGCAGCAGCAGTTCGCCTTGCTGCAGGCCGTGGCACCCGGCCATCCACTGGGCGCTTTCCATGCCGGTAACCGGCACACCCTGGCCTTGCAGGATGCGGCCTTCCAGCAAGCGCTTGGAGGCTTTCACCAGCGCTTTTACCAAGGCGGCCAGATCGTCTTGAGCCTGTGCGGCCCGCAGCCGCTGGATGTACTGGAGCAACTTGGCCGCCAGCATGCCGCACTGTTCGCAACAGGTGAGCACGTGCCACAGGTTGTGCCGCCGCCACTGTCGACGACCACTGCGCCACTGGTCTTCACCCACGAGCACCTCCCGACCGGTGCCGACCAGGCCCTGGAGCTGCTGATCGCCTGCCTCAGTGACAGTCGCCCGGGTACCTGGCTGTGTGAGCTTCGCCAGCGTGGCTGGCTGCAAAGCTTCAAGGCCGAAATGCTGTATGCCTTTGCCGGGCAGCTGCTGTGGCACATCGACCTGAAGCTCAGCGCAGACGCTTGTCCAGACGAAGCCAATGCCCTGCTGCAAGGTTGGTTCAGTTTCATCCGCCAGGCCGCCCCTGAGCAGTTGAACAGCGCATTCGGCCTGCTGCAGCACAGCCGCGAACGCAGTGCCAGCGCGCTGGAGCTGGCCCGCCGGGACAGCACCGGCCAGCCATTCGCCAAACTGGATGCGCAAGGTTTGCGGGCCCTGCTTGCCCTGCTGGAAGGCCTACCAGGCCGCGAGCATGGGCAATGGCAACTGCCCGTAGTCGACCCCTTGCTGATGGCCGACCTGCCCAATGCCAGCCCGCAGCCTCTACCTGCAGCACTGAACGTCAGCAACCAGCTGCCTGGCGCTCGTCAGTACGCGGCGCTGTACTTGCGCTGGCACGTCCCTTCACCGTTGCGCCAGCGCCTGTACGCGGTGCTTGAGCGTGCCTTGCACCCCCTGCAAGAGCGCTGCGAGCGTGTAGCGGTGCAGCTGCAGTTCAGTAGCGCTGGCGAATACTGGCAATTGCGCTGCGCCGGCCTGCCGGCAGCGGTGCTGCGCACTGTGGAACAGGCCCTGGCGCTGCTGCTCAAGCCCCCGGCCGCCAGCTGGCTGGCATCCTCGCTGCAACCTGCGGTACTGATACCCATCAGGGCCCTGCTCAAACAACTGCCTGACGCGGTGTTGGGCGCTACGCCTGCGCCTGATCCGGCTTGCACGCTGCAACAGACACAGCTCGACGGCCTGTGGCAGCACTCAAGCTGGCACGGCCTGGCCGCTGGCTTCGACGGTGCCGCGCTAAACGCCTTGGCAAGCGCGTTGCAGCACTGCCCTGGCCAAGGCGCGGCACCTGCACTTCCGCCCGCCTGGGCCAAGCGCCGCTGGCAGCATGCCGACGTACCAGGCAGTGAACATGCCCTGCTGCTGTTCTGCCCACTGCCGGCGGCCAAGGAAGCCGCAGGCCGCCTGCTCGCCCAGCTGCTGCAAGGGCCGGTTTACCAGCGCCTGCGGGTAGAACTGCAACTCGGCTACGCGGTATTCAGTACCTTTCGTCAGGTCGAGGGCGTCGGCGGCCTGCTGTTCGGCGTGCAATCGCCGCATGCCAGCCAGGCACACATCTTCGACCACCTGCTTACCCTGTTGCGCCAGGGTGTCACCCTAACCCCAGCCGCCCGCCAAGCCTTGGCCGGGCAGTTCGACGAACCCGCCATGGCCAACGCCGAGGTAGCCGAATGGGCGTGGCAGACACACCTGGCGACACAACCCGGCGAGCTGGATGAGCTGCGCGGTTCTATCCTGAACACGCGGCAGGCAGATCTGGACCAGCTGCTAAGCCATCTGCTCGACCAAGGTGCCACTTGGCTGTGCTTGGCCAACGCTGCCGCGCCAGATGCCTCTTGGCAATGACCGAATCCACGATTGTTACGCGAACTGCAACGGCACTTTTCGAATAATTAACCTTTCGGTACAAATTTTTCTTGTAAGATAGCGCAATCCCAGCTTATGGAACTGCCAGCGAATGGTGGTACCCAAGTAGTAGCTGAACAACCCCAACCCCATCCGGAAGGAGTAATTCCATGTGGACCAAACCTGCATACACTGATCTGCGTATCGGCTTCGAAGTCACCATGTACTTCGCTAACCGCTAAGCCCGGCTTAGGGTTTCACGCCTCGGCCTGCCGGGGCGTTTTCGTTTTTCCGATCCGGTTTTCAGCATAGAGAGTGGCCATGTACATCCAGGTTCTCGGCTCCGCCGCCGGTGGCGGGTTCCCACAGTGGAACTGCAACTGCGTCAACTGCAAGGGCTACCGTGACGGTACCCTGCGGGCCACGGCGCGCACCCAGTCGTCCATCGCCCTGTCCGACGACGGCGTGCACTGGGTGCTGTGCAACGCCTCGCCCGACATCCGCGCCCAACTGCAGGCCTTTGCGCCGATGCAGCCGGCCCGGGCCCTGCGCGACACCGGCATCAACGCCATCGTCCTGCTGGACAGCCAGATCGACCACACCACCGGCCTGCTGAGCCTGCGCGAAGGCTGCCCGCACCAGGTGTGGTGCACCGACATGGTCCATCAGGACCTCACCACCGGCTTCCCGCTGTTCAACATGCTCAGCCACTGGAACGGCGGCCTGCAGTGGAACCGCATCGAGCTGCAAGGCAGCTTCGTGATCGACGCCTGCCCCAACCTCAAGTTCACCCCGTTCCCCCTGCGCAGCGCCGCGCCGCCCTACTCGCCGCACCGCTTCGACCCGCACCCGGGCGACAACCTTGGCCTGCTGGTCGAGGACACCCGTACCGGCGGCAAGCTGTTCTATGCCCCAGGCCTGGGCCAGGTCGATGAAAAGCTGCTGGCGATGATGCACGGCGCCGACTGCCTGCTGGTCGACGGCACCTTGTGGGAAGACGATGAAATGCAGCGCCGTGGCGTGGGCACCCGCACCGGCCGCGAAATGGGCCATCTGGCGCAGAACGGCCCCGGCGGCATGCTGGAAGTGCTCGATGGCTTCCCGCGCCAGCGCAAGGTACTTATCCACATCAACAACACCAACCCGATTCTCGATGAAGACTCGCCCGAGCGCGCCGAAGTGCTGCGCCGGGGCGTGGAAGTGGCCTTCGATGGCATGAGTATCGAGTTGTAAAAACAGTCTATGAGGCGACACATAACCCTGTGGGAGCGGGCATGCCCGCGAAGAACCCAACACAGTTTATGGCACCGGCTTCGCCGGTGTTCGCGGGCATGCCCGCTCCCACAGGGGAGTGGTGTGCCAGGCCAGATAAGCGGTTTACAGGAGCCAGCCGAATGAGCGACGCACTGCCAATGTCCCCTGCCGAATTCGAGCAGGCCCTGCGCGCCAAGGGCGCCTATTACCACATCCATCACCCGTACCACGTGGCGATGTACCAGGGCCGCGCCAGCCGCGAGCAGATCCAGGGCTGGGTGGCCAACCGCTTCTACTACCAGGTCAACATCCCGATGAAGGATGCCGCGATCCTGGCCAACTGCCCGGACCGCGAAGTGCGCCGCGAGTGGATCCAGCGCCTGCTTGACCACGACGGCGCTCCCGGCGAAGACGGCGGCATCGAAGCCTGGCTGCGCCTGGGCCAGGCCGTGGGCCTGGACCCGGACCAACTGCGCTCGCAAGAGCTGGTACTGCCCGGCGTGCGCTTTGCCGTGGATGCTTACGTCAACTTCGCTCGCCGCGCCAGCTGGCAGGAAGCCGCCAGCAGCTCGCTGACCGAGCTGTTCGCCCCGCAAATCCACCAGTCGCGCCTGGACAGCTGGCCGCAGCACTACCCGTGGATCGACCCGGCCGGCTACGAGTACTTCCGCACCCGCCTGGGCCAGGCCCGGCGTGATGTGGAGCATGGCCTAGCGATTACCCTGCAGCACTACACCACCCGCGCGGGCCAGGAGCGTATGCTGGAGATACTGCAGTTCAAGCTGGATATCCTCTGGAGCATGCTCGACGCCATGAGCATGGCCTACGAGCTGAACCGCCCGCCCTATCACTCCGTCACCCAGGAACGGGTGTGGCACAAGGGGATCACCCTATGAGTTTCGACCGTAACCAGGTGCCGAACTGGCGCCCCGGCTACCGCTTCCAGTACGAGCCGGCACAGAAGGGCCATGTGCTGCTATACCCCGAAGGCATGATCAAGCTCAACGACAGCGCAAGCCTGATCGGTGGCCTGATCGACGGCCAGCGTGACGTGGCAGCAATCATCAGCGAACTCGAACAGCAATTCCCCGGTGTCCCGGAAGTAGCCGATGACATCGAGCAGTTCATGGAGGTGGCCCGTGCCGAACACTGGATCGTCCTCGCCTGAGTTGCCGCCCACGCCCGAGGTCGGCCTGCCGCTGTGGCTGCTGGCCGAGCTGACCTACCGCTGCCCGCTGCAGTGCCCGTACTGCTCCAACCCGCTGGACTTCGCCGCCCAGGGCCAGGAGCTGAGCACCGAACAGTGGTTCAAGGTAATGGCCGAGGCACGGGAAATGGGTGCCGCGCAAATCGGCTTTTCCGGCGGTGAGCCGCTGGTGCGCCAGGACCTTGCCGAGCTGATCGGCGAGGCCCGCCGGCTGGGTTACTACACCAACCTGATCACCTCGGGCATCGGCCTGACCGAGGCGCGCATCGCCGACTTCAAGAAGGCTGGCCTGGACCATATCCAGATCAGCTTCCAGGCCAGCGACGAGCAGGTAAACAACCTGCTGGCCGGTTCGAAGAAGGCTTTTGCGCAAAAGCTGGAGATGGCCCGTGCGGTGAAGGCCCATGGCTACCCGATGGTGCTCAACTTCGTCACCCATCGGCACAATATCGACAAGATCGACCGCATCATCGAGCTGTGCATTGCTCTGGAAGCCGACTTCGTCGAGCTTGCCACCTGCCAGTTCTATGGCTGGGCGCACCTCAACCGCCTGGGCCTGCTGCCGACTCGCGCACAGCTGGAGCGGGCTGAACGGATCACCAACGAGTACCGCGACAAGCTCAAGGCCGAGGGCAACCCGTGCAAGCTGATCTTCGTCACCCCGGACTACTACGAAGAGCGCCCCAAGGCCTGCATGAATGGTTGGGGCAACCTGTTCCTCACCATCACCCCCGACGGCACCGCGCTGCCCTGCCATGGTGCGCGTCAGCTGCCGGTGCAGTTCCCCAACGTACGCGACCACGACCTGCACCATATCTGGTATGAGTCGTTTGGCTTCAACCGCTTCCGTGGCTACGAGTGGATGCGCGAACCGTGCCGCTCCTGCGACGAGAAGGAAAAGGACTTCGGCGGCTGCCGCTGCCAGGCCTTCATGCTGACCGGCGATGCCAGCAACGCCGACCCGGTATGCGCCAAGTCGGCCGACCACGGCATCATCCTCAAGGCCCGCGAGGAGGCAGAAAGCGCCCAGCTCGCCATTGAACAGATGACTTTCCGCAATGAACGAAACTCCCGTGTCATCGCCCGCGGCTGAATTCAGCGCGGCCCAGGCGGTTGCCGCCGGCACCGACTTCGCCGAACTCAAGGTCAGTGCTGACGGGCTGTTCTGGAACGAATTCCGCCCGGCCGATGGCGCCTGCCGCATCTGGCATTGGCAGCACCATCAGGCCCGCTGCCTCACGCCCGATGGCTTCAGCGTGCGCAGCCGGGTCTACGAATACGGCGGTGGCAGTTTTTGCCTGGGGGGCGACGGGCTGCTGTTCGTCAACGAAATGGACCAGCAGGTCTACACCCAGGCGTTGGACGATGCGCTACCGCACGCCCTGACCAGCGATGCCAGCTGCCGCTACGGCGATGTGCAATGGCACAACGGCCTGGTGCTGGCTGTCGAGGAGCGCCATGCCGAGCAGGTCAAGCATCGCCTGGTCGGGTTGTGCGATGGCAGCCGCGAGGTACTTGCCGAGGGTGCCGACTTCTATGCCTCACCCACTTTGAGTGCCGATGGCCAGCGGCTGGCGTGGATCGAATGGGATCGCCCGGCACAGCCCTGGACCATCACCCGATTGATGTGCCGCACACGTGACAGCAGCGGCCACTGGGGGCCGGTGCAGTGTGTGGCCGCCTCTGATGAATCGCTACAACAGCCACGTTTCGATGCTTCAGGCCAGCTCTACTGCCTGTCCGACCGCGATGGCTTCTGGCAGCCCTGGGGCGAGGTCGATGGCCACTGGCAGGCCCTGCCTGCCGAGCCTGCGGACCACGCCGCTGCGCCTTGGCAATTGGGCACCTGTACCTGGCTGGCGCTAGGGCCGCAAAGCTACCTGGCCAGTTGGTTCGAGGACGGCTTCGGGCAACTAGGGCTGCGTACTGCCGATGGCCGCATGGAGCGGTTCGCCAGTGCCTATACGCGCTTTCGCAACCTGGCCATGGATAGCGAGCACCTGTATGCCATTGCCGCCTCGCCCATCAGCCCGCCGGCGGTGATTGCCATTGACCGCAGCAACCACGAGGTACGCGTGCTGGCCGGTGGTACCGAGATGCTGCCAGCAGGGCAAATCAGCCTGCCGCAGTCGATCCACTATGGCAGTGAAGGCGAGCAGGCTCATGGTTTCTTCTACCCTGCTGCGCACTCACAGGGCGCCGCGCCGCTGGTAGTGTTCATCCACGGCGGGCCGACCTCGGCCTGTTATCCGGTGCTGGACCCGCGTATCCAGTATTGGGCCCAGCGCGGCTTCGCCGTGGCCGACCTGAACTACCGGGGCAGCACCGGCTATGGCCGGGCATACCGCCAGGCACTGCACCTGCGTTGGGGTGAGAGCGATGTGGCCGATGCCTGCGCGGCAGTTGAATACCTGGCGGCACAGGGCCTGGTCGACAAGCACAAGGCGTTCATCCGCGGCGGCAGCGCTGGCGGCTACACCACCCTTTGCGCCTTGGCCTTCCATGATGTGTTCCGCGCTGGCGCCAGCCTGTACGGGGTCAGCGACCCGGTTGCGCTGGGGCGTGCCACGCACAAGTTCGAGGGCGATTACCTGGACTGGCTGATCGGCGACCCGCAGCAGGATGCCGAGCGCTACCAGCAGCGCACACCGCTGCTGCATGCAGGGCAGATCAAGGTGCCGGTGATTTTCTTCCAGGGTGAGCTGGATGCGGTGGTGGTGCCGGAGCAGACACGGGTGATGCTGGCGGCGCTGCAGGCTAACGGGATCGAGGCTGAAGGGCACTTCTATGCGGGGGAGCGGCATGGCTTCCGCAAGGCGGAGAACCTGGCGCATGCGCTGGAAGAAGAGTGGAAGTTTTATTGCCGGGTGTTGGGAGGCTGAGATCCTGGGGCCGCTTTGCGGCCCCAAAAATCTCAGCGCTTGGCGATGATATACACCGCATGCACGATCCCCGGAATGTACCCCAGCAAGGTCAGCAGGATATTCAGCCAGAACGCCCCGCCAAACCCCACCTGCAGGAACACACCCAGCGGCGGCAGGATGATGGCGATGATGATGCGGATAAAGTCCATGCGAGTCTCTCCTGAAAGGGTTACATCAGAGACTTGCCGCCCGCCGCAGAGGTTCCACAGGCAAAAAAAAACGCCCCGGGCCGAATGAAACAGGCCAGGGGCGATGCGCAGGAACGCCAGACGGTTCGTAGAATTCTTTAACAGGCCATCAAGCCGGCATTTCGCGGCGAGCCTGCTGCTGTGCATGCAGGCGAGCGAAGGCGCGGGCCAGGCGCAGCAGCATTTCGTCGATGTTGCCCTTGCTCACGGTCAGCGCCGGCGAAAAACGCACCACATCCGCTTGCGGTGCATTGAGCAGCAAGCCTTCGTGCAAGGCCGCCGCCACCAGCTCGCGGGCCAGGTTTTCCTTCAGTTGCAGGGCCCACAACAGGCCTTGACCGCGCACTTCACCCTGGCCATAGCGCCCGGCCAGGCGGCTCAGGCCTTCGCGCAGGTGGCGGCCGTTGTCCTGCACCTGGGCGAAAAAGCCAGGCTCCAGCACGGTGTCCAGCACGGCCAGGCCAGCGGCGCACATCAGCGCGTTGCCGTGGTGGCTGCCTTCCAGTTCGCCAGGCTCGGCGCAGCATGCCGTGCCCCGGGCCAGCAAGGCCGCCAGCGGCACGCCACCCCCCAGGCCCTTGCCCAGGGTGATGATGTCGGCACGCACGCCATAGGTCTCTTCTGCCAACAGCGCACCACAGCGGCCAACACCGGTCTGCACCTCATCCAGGACCAGCAGGATACCCAGCTCACGGCAGAGCGTTTCCACGCCCTTGAGGTATTCCTGCGTGGCCGGAATCACCCCTGCCTCGCCCTGGATCGGTTCGAGCATGATCGCCACGGTGCGCGAGTCCACCTCGGCGTGCAGGGCCGCCAGGTCATTGAACGGCACCTTGCTGAAACCGGGCAGGCCAGGTTCGCAGCGGTTGCACGGCAGCGGGTCGGACGCCGACAGCGCGCCCAGGCTGCGGCCATGGCAGGCCTGGCTGGCGGTGATGATGTGATAGGCGCCATTGCGGTGCAGCTGGCCCCACTTACGCGCCAGCTTGATCGCGCCTTCGCAGGCCTCGGCACCACTGTTGAGCAGGTAAGCCTGGTCACTGCCGGTGCTCTGGCACAGGCGGTCGACCAACCGCAGCAGGCCACGGCTGTGGAAACCCGCGCCGGGGTTGATCAGTGCCTGGGCCTGGTTACCCAACGCTTTCACCAGCACGCTGGGGCTGTGGCCCAGGCTGTTGACCGCGCCGCCCTGGGTGAAGTCCAGGTAGGCATGCCCTTCGTTGTCCCACAACCAGGAGCCCTGCCCACGCACGAACACCTGCGCGGCTCGCTCTGCACTGGGCATCAGGCGATCGCGCGACAGCTCAGAAGCTTGCGGCACGATCACCGGCGCACGCTTGGGCTCGGCGACGGCGGCAGGGGCCGGGCGGCGCAGGTTGAACAGGTTCATCAGGGCTCCAACCAATCACGGTAAAGGGCGGCCACGGTGCGGTCTTGATGCCAGCACTCGATATTTTGCCTTGCCTATCAAAAGTGTTTTTCATCCGGGGTAACAATCGACTTATTCATCGCTGTAACCCTTTGGAATACGGCGATAGACTAGGCCTCGTGAGGGTTTTCGACCATTTCGTTTTTCCAGCATTTTCGATAAGTGTTACTTATGGATTTCCGCCAACTGCGTTATTTCGTCGCGGTGTACGAAGAAGGCCATGTGGGCCGCGCCGCCGAACGCCTGTCGCTGTCCCAGCCAGCGCTGTCCCAACAGATCCGCCAACTGGAACACAGCCTCGACCTGAGCCTGTTCGAGCGCAGCAACAAGCGCCTGCTGCCAACCCTGGCCGCCCACACCTTGTACAACCATGCCTTGCCGCTGCTCGACGGCCTGCAGCGCGCCCACGAGGCCATGCGCAACTTCAAGGGCCAGTCGCTGCGCACCTTGGCCATTGGCGTGCTGCAGACCGTGCGGCCAAGCCTGGTACCGCAACTGCTCGAACGGCTGCGCAAGGCACAGCCGCATCTTGTGGTGCAGATCTATGAGTTGTCGGGGCTGGAGATAGAACGGCGCTTGCTCAATGGCAGCCTGGACATCGGCATCAGTTATCTGCCGCCACGCCAGCCTGGGCTGCATGGCCTGCTGTTGTACGAGGATGAACTGCAGTTGGTGATCCCCGATACTCACCCGCTGAAAGACTTCAAGAAGGTTTCCATCCGCCAGGCCGCCGAGTTGCCCATGCTGATGCTGGGCGAGGAGTTCCAGATCCGCCAGATCTGGCAGGCGCAGTTGGCCAGCCAGGGCCGGCGGCCGCAGGTGCAGGCAGAGATGAACAACATGGCAGGGATTCTCGACAGCCTGGCGCACACGGCACTGGCTACCATTTTGCCCGGGCGGGCCAAGGAAGCTGCCGAAGATGATCAGGGGCTGTTGTGGAAGCCGTTGAGCGAGCCGCGGGTGCCGCTGAAGGTTGGCCTGGTATTCCGCGATGCCCAGCGCCAGCAGGCCTCTGTGGAGCTGCTGCGCACGTTGCTGGAGGAAGAGACGGACGCCCGCCTGCTGGGGGCATCACCGCTGGACGTGCTGGCCTGAAAAACACGCGCACAAAGAAAACCCCGCCGAAGCGGGGTTTCCCAGACTGTTTCCCTGTGACATCCGTATCGCCCCGCCATCCTGGCAGGTGGTCCTTCGTTGTCTTCCGTGATCTGTCCTTTGCGCTTCCTGCGCAACGTCCATGTGGTAAAGATTAACCGTGGATCCAATCTGAGAACAGTGGCGAAACATCACCACGTCGTGTAGGAAAAAGCTTACAAAGGCGAGGCATTCGCGATGGGCTGCAAAGCAGCCCCAAAATCCGTCAGAACTGCTCAGCATCCAGCAGGTAAAGCGACTCACTCCCCGCCTTCACCGAAGCCACCAGCGAATCCACCCGCGGCAGCAACCGCGCAAAATAGAACCGCGCCGTACCCAGCTTGCCCGAATAGAACGCCGCGTCCCCCTCACCCGCCTGCGCCGCCCGCGCCATCAGTGCCCACATGTAGGCATAGGCCACGTAACCAAAGGCATGCAGGTACTCGACCGACGCTGCGCCAATTTCGTTCGGGTTGCCCTTGGCCTGTTCCAGCACCCACTCGGTCAACCCGTCGAGCTGGTCGAGGCTGGCCGCCAACGGCTTGGCAAATTCGTCCAGCTCACCACCTGCGCTGGCAATGAACTGGCGGATCTCGTCAGAGAACAACCGGTAGTACGCCCCACCGCTGGCCACTACCTTGCGCCCCATGAGGTCGAGAGCCTGAATGCCGTTGGTGCCTTCGTAGATCTGGGTGATGCGCACATCGCGTACCAGCTGCTCCTGCCCCCACTCACGGATATAACCATGCCCGCCGAACACCTGCTGGCCGTGCACAGTGCTCTCCAGCCCCAAGTCGGTGAGGAACGCCTTGGCCACCGGCGTCAGCAGTGCCACCAGCTCTTCGCTGCGCTTGCGCACGGCGGCATCTTCGCTGTACTTGGCACTGTCCAACTGCATGGCTACATAGGTGGAGAAGGCGCGGCCACCCTCGATTTGCGCCTTCATGGTCAGCAGCATGCGGCGCACGTCCGGGTGGACGATAATCGGGTCGGCGGCCTTGTCTTTGGTTTGTGGGCCGGTCGGGGCGCGGCTCTGCAGGCGGTCACGGGCATATTCCACGGCGTTCTGGTAAGAGCGTTCGGCAGACGCCAGGCCCTGGATGCCAACGCCCAGGCGCTCGTAGTTCATCATGGTGAACATCGCAGCCAGGCCCTTGTTCGGCTCACCGACGATGTAGCCGACCGCTTCGTCGAAGTTCATCACACAGGTCGCGGAGGCCTGGATGCCCATCTTGTGCTCGATCGAGCCGCAGGTGGCCGGGTTGCGTGCGCCGAGACTGCCGTCCTCATTGACCAGGTACTTCGGCACCAGGAACAGCGAAATGCCTTTCGGCCCCGCCGGCGCATCCGGCAGCTTGGCCAGCACCAGGTGGATGATGTTCTCGGTCAGGTCGTGCTCGCCGCCAGTGATGAAGATCTTGGTGCCGCTGACCTTGTAGCTGCCATCAGCTTGCGGTTCGGCCTTGGTGCGGATAATGCCCAGGTCAGTACCGGCGTGCGGTTCGGTCAGGCACATGGAGCCGGCCCACACGCCGGCATACATGTTCGGCAGGTACTTTTCCTTCAGCGCCTCACTGGCGTGGGCATTGATCGACAGGCAGGCGCCGGCAGTCAGCATCGGGTACAAGCCGAAGGACAGGCTGGAGGCGTTGACCATTTCCTCGACCTGGGCCGAGATCACCTTGGGCATGCCCATGCCGCCGAACAGCGGGTCGCCGCCCACGCCCACCCAACCGCCTTCGGCGTAGGTGCTGTAGGCCTCGATGAAACCAGCCGGTGTGCGCACCGCGCCGTTGTCCCAGTGGCAGCCCTCTTCATCCGCGGCGCGGCTGAGCGGGGCGATGGACTTGGCGGTGACCTTGCCGGCTTCTTCCAGCACGGCCATGGCCGTGTCGGCATCGACAACCTCGGCCAGCCCGGGCAACTGCGCCCATTGCTCGGCCACGTTGAAGACTTCATTCAGTACGAAGCGCATGTCGCGCAGGGGCGCTTTATAGTCAGCCATGACAACCTCTCGCTAATCGGGTCGGGGCGGTCTCGGGGAACCGCGACACTGGGTTACAGGCAGTGTAACCGAACAACTTTTACGAGACATAGGGTCATCACTCGACCATTAAGTCTATTTTGGTCACGCCGTACGCACCGCCCCACGCTGCGATTGTTGCCCATGCACCATGACACAATTGCGCCCCGCGCCCTTGGCGCTGTACAGCGCCTGGTCGGCGGATTTCAGCACCGCTTCGGGGTTGCGATGATCGGCCTGGCGCTCGGCCACGCCGATGCTGATGGTGACCGATACCGTGCCGCCGCTGCTGCCCGCCCGGCGCTGGCGACCGGCGGTATCGTCCTGCGGGCGGTTGTGCTGGTCGCGCAGGTGCATCACGTAGTTGGCGATCACTTCGCGCACTGCCTCCACGTGCGGCACACATTCTTCGGCGGTTTTGCCAGCAAACACCAAGGCGAACTCTTCGCCGCCATAACGGTAGGCCCGGCCACCGCCGGTGACCTTGGACAGGCGGCTGGCAACCAGGCGCAGCACCTGGTCGCCGACGTCGTGGCCATGGGTATCGTTGAATTTCTTGAAATGGTCGACGTCGGTCATGGCGATCACATAGTTGCGCCCCAGGCGCTGCAGGCGTTCGTTCAGCGCACGGCGCCCCGGCAGCCCGGTCAGTTCATCGCGGAAGGCCATCTGATAAGCCTCATGCGCCACCGCCGCCGCAATCATCAGCATCACCTGGCTGCACATGATGTTCAGGGTGAACGGCAGGATGAAGGTTTGCGGCAGCATCCAGCAAATACCCAGCAGGCCCGTCATCAGCGCGGCATGCAGTGGCCGCGGCGCGCGCAGGTATTGCACCACCAGCAGGATGAACACACAGAGGAATAGCGGGTAGGCCATCTGGATCAGGCTCATCCACTGGCCATGCAAGGCCGGCCAGCGGATTTCCGCCAACCATGCCAGCAGCGCCTCGGGGTAGCTTTGTTCGAGGGCCACCGCCACGCTGCCTACAGCGAACAGCACTGCACCGCGGGCGACCAGGTCCTGCAGCAGGTGGGTACGCTCCTGCCAGGCGCCGTACAGGCCGAACAGGGCCGGCAGCAGCAGGCAAACCAGGTGGAAGGTCACTGCCGCATCCTCGCGCACGCGGCCGTTATCACGGTAGAAGTCGGTTTGGGTGTCGAGCAGGAAGTAGGCGATATACACCGTGAGCATCAGGAACAGCTCACGCTGGCGGCGGTACACCGCACAGTAGGCGCCGCCCAGCAGTAGCACCAAGGTAGGCAGGACGTTGAACAGCGATGTGAAAAAGACACTGAGGTCTCTCACATAGGCTGCGGCGAGCCCTGCCAGTAACAAGAACAGCGAAGGCAGAAAGTGGCTTGCACGAACAGCGTTAAGACGAAACAAGGGTAATCTCCAACCCGGCAGATCAATAATGGCATTGTGCCCTTACTTCATCGGCAGTGCACATGAACAGTTGAATTCAGAAAGGAAAGAACAGGCATCTACTGTCCGCACGCGATTCCTGTGGGAGCGGCCTTGCGTCGCGATTGGGGCGCGAAGCGGCCCCCGGTTTCTGCGCCACAGTCGAAATTGTCGGGGCTGCTGCGCAGCCCAATCGCGACACAAGACCGCTCCCACAAGGGATAGTGTTCAGCCTCGTCAGAATGCAAAAACCCGCCTGCCGGTAAGGGCAGGCGGGTCTTGAGTACAGCGGCTGAATCAGTACGACAGGCCGAAGTTTTCTTCGTCCATCGCCATCAGGTTGTTGGCACCCGAGAGCATGGTCGCCACATGGGTACGGGTACGCGGCAGGATACGCTGGAAGTAGAAGCGCGCAGTCTGCAGCTTGGCGGTGTAGAACGCCTCTTCGCTGGTACCGGCGGCCAGTTTCTCGGCTGCCAGGCGGGCGATGTCGGCCCAGAAGTAGGCCAGGCAGGCGTAGCCGGAATACATCAGGTAATCGACCGAGGCCGCCCCCACTTCTTCACGGTCCTTCATGGCAGCCATGCCCACTTTCATGGTCAGCTCGCCCCACTCCTTGTTGATCGCGGCCAGTGGCTCGACGAACTCCTTGAGCGTTTCGTTACCCTCCTGCGCCTGGCAGAACTTGTGCACGATCTTGGTGAAGCCCTTCAGTGCTTCGCCCTGGGTCATCAGCACCTTACGGCCCAGCAGGTCCAGAGCCTGGATGCCGGTGGTGCCTTCGTACAGCATGGAGATACGGCTGTCGCGCACGTTCTGCTCCATGCCCCACTCGGCGATGAAGCCGTGGCCGCCGTAGATCTGCACGCCATGGTTGGCGGCTTCGAAGCCGACTTCGGTCATGAATGCCTTGGCAATCGGGGTGAGGAACGCCAGCAGGGCGTCGGCCTTCTTGCGTTCTTCTTCGTCCTGGCTGTACTTGACGATGTCCACCTGCTTGGCGGTGAAGTACACCATTGCACGGTTGCCTTCGGCGAAGGCCTTCATGGTCAGCAGCATGCGACGCACGTCCGGGTGGACGATGATCGGGTCGGCGGCCTTGTCCGGTGCTTTCGGGCCGGTCAGGGAACGCATCTGCAGGCGCTCACGGGCGTACTTCAGGCCACCCTGGAACGCCACTTCGGCGTGGGCCAGGCCTTGCAGCGCGGTACCCAGGCGAGCGGTGTTCATGAAGGTGAACATGCAGTTCAGGCCTTTGTTGGCCGGGCCGATCAGGTAGCCGGTAGCTGCGTCGAAGTTCATCACGCAGGTGGCGTTGCCGTGGATGCCCATCTTGTGTTCGATGGAGCCGCAGCTCACGCCGTTGCGCTCGCCTACACCGCCTTCGGCGTTGGGCAGGAACTTCGGCACGATGAACAGCGAGATACCTTTGGTGCCGGCCGGGGCATCCGGCAGGCGGGCCAGGACGATATGGACGATGTTGTCGGCCATGTCGTGTTCACCGGCCGAAATGAAGATCTTGGTGCCCGACACTTTGTAGCTGCCATCGGCCTGTGGCTCGGCCTTGGTGCGCAGCATGCCCAGGTCGGTACCGCAGTGTGGCTCGGTCAGGCACATGGTGCCGGTCCACTCACCGGACACCAGCTTGGTCAGGTAGGTGTGCTGCTGCTCGGCGGTGCCGTGCGCCGAGATGGTGTTCATCGCGCCATGCGACAGGCCCGGGTACATGCCCCACGACCAGTTCGAACCGCCGACCATTTCGCTCAGGGCCAGGCCCAGCGACTCCGGCAGGCCTTGGCCGCCGTGCTCGACGTCATGCGCCAGGCTTGGCCAGCCACCTTCGACGAACTGCTCGTAGGCCGCCTTGAAGCCGGTTGGGGTTTTCACGCCCGACTCGCTCCAGGTGCAGCCTTCCTGGTCACCCACACGGTTAAGCGGCGACAGCACCTGCTCACAGAACTTCGCGCCTTCTTCAAGGATCGCGTCGACCATGTCGGGCGTGGCGTCCTGGCAGCCCGGCAGGCTCTGATAGTGCGCCTCATAGCCGAGCAGCTCGTCGCGAACGAAGCGGATATCACGCAAGGGGGCTTTGTAATCAGGCATTGCGATGAACCTCTGGGTGAGTTCTGTGGGGTGACCCGCGCATGGCGCGTCGCTTATCAAACAGTTGTTTGAAACTTACGTTTAGCTCCGCCTTATGTCAAGGATGGACTATGGTGCCATTTACGCCACGAAAAACGGCGTTTATGCCAAGCTCAGGAAAAACAATACCTGTGGGGGCGCGGGCTTGCCCGCGAACGGGCCCGACCCGGCGTTGGAGTCGCCTGATCTGACGCTTTCGCGGGCACGCCCGCTCCCACAGGGTCTGTGTGTTACTCGAAATGAGCTCTCTGTCAGGCGTAGGTATCGATGATCCGGCCGAGCATTTCGTCGGATGCCTTGGCGACCTTTGTGCCAAGCTCGACTTCATGTTTGCCCACAGCCAGTTGCACGGTGCTGGTGGCCAAGTCCATCTGCTGGCTGCGGTCGACAGCGCGCAGGCGTTCAGCCTGAAAGTCGCTGGACTGGCTAGTGGCGGTACGTTCGGCGCTGGTGTTGGCGATCTGGCCGGCGGCCTGATCGACGCGGTTCTGGCCGGTCTGGATTGCGCTCAGGCCCGCGTAGTAGGCGGAGCTACCGGTGATTTCCATGTCAGGGCTCCATTGACGCTGGATGACGAACAGCCCCAATTAAAGCAGGCCAGGCGCGAAAAGGCCCGTTTAAATCGCTAATGGCCCGGTGCCAGTTGATAGGCCCTGGGTATTCCTGCACCGGCCCTTTCGCGGGTTTACCCGCGAAAGGACCGGGCCTGCAAAAAACCTAGTCCAGCAGATCCAGCTGCAAATGCTCAGCCACCATATCAGCACTGGCCTGCTTCAGCTTGGGCACCCGCCCCAGGCATGGTGCAGGCAAACGCTCAGCCAGGCTGGCCAGGTTCTCTTCCAACCGCGAGGTACGCGGCTCGATGATGTTCGCCACCCAACCCGCCAGCTGCAGCCCGTCGCGCTCGATCGCCTCGGCACTGAGCAAGGCATGGCTGATACAACCCAGCCGCACCCCCACCACCAGAATCACCGGCAACTGCAAAGCCACAGCAAGGTCGGACAGGTTCTCCAGGCCCGACAACGGCACACGCCAGCCGCCAGCCCCTTCAACCAAGGTGAAATCGGCATTTTGTTGCAGCACGTTGCGCATCGCCGCCAGCAACTCTGGCACGGCAAGCGTCACCCCCGCCTCACGCGCCGCTACATGCGGTGCGATGGCAGGCTCGAAGGCAAACGGATTGACCTGTTCATAAGGCAACTTGATCGTGCTTTCATCGATCAGTGCCTGGGCATCGCTGTTGCGCAGGCCCTTGGGCGTCATCGTGCAGCCGGAGGCCACCGGCTTTGCTCCCAGCGTGCTCATGCCCTGCGAGCGCGCCGCATGCAACAGCCCGGCGGCGATGGTGGTCTTGCCGACATCGGTATCGGTACCGGCAATGAAATAGGCCTGGCTCATTTCGCTCCCCTTACGCCTGTGGCTTGCGCAACACACCATAGACCACCTGATAGGTGGCTGGCAGCCCCTCGGGCTGGCGAAATGCCTCATAAGCCTGCAACAGGCCCTGCATGCGGGCCCGCCCGGTAAGACCGGAAGGGCGGCCAGGGTTCAGGTTGTGCGCACCCAAAGCCTTCAGCTCGTGGGTCAGGCTGCGTACATCCGGGTAGTGCAGCACGTGCGGGCAGCGCTGCAGCTCAAGCTGTTCGAAGCCGCTGGCTGCGCACAGGCGCTGGTAATCCTCGAAACGGCGGAAGCGGTTCACATGCACCAGGCCATCCACCGCTTGCCAGCTGGCGCGCAGTTCGTCGAGGGTGCCCACGCACAGGCTGCTGAAGGCCAGCACGCCGCCCGGTCGCAGCACGCGCTGTGCCTCGGCCAGCACGCTGGCGAATTGGTCGCACCATTGCACGGCCAGGCTGGTGAACACCAGGTCGACGCTAGCGTCACGCAGCGGCAAACGCTCGGCATCGCCGGCCACGTGGTAGTGCGCCCCACCTTGTTCATTGCGAGCATGGCACAGCATGCCTTCGGCGATATCCACCGCCACGCCGCTGGCCTGCGCGAAACGCTCGGCCAAAATGCGGCTGAAATGGCCGGTGCCGCTGCCCAGGTCCAGCCAGCGCTGCGGCTGCAGGCCCTCCGGCAATTGCTCCAGCAGGTTCAAACCCACCGCGCGCTGCAAGGCCGCCACGCTGTCGTAGCTGGCCGCAGCACGGGAGAATGAGGCCGCTACCTGGCGTTTGTCGGGCAATGCGCCGGGCAGGGTCGGACGGGATAAGTCAGTCATCGCCACTCTCATGCAGGAAACTCTTGATGCCCGCCGCCAGCTCCTGCGGGTACTCCAGCAGGAACGCGTGGGAACTGTCTTCGACCAGGCCTACTTCCACATCAGGCAGCAGTTCGCTCAGCGCCTTTGCCGCCTCTGCCGGTACCAGCGCATCGCTGCCAGCGAACAGGTGCAGTTGCGGGCCGCCGTAGGCCTGCAAGGCTTCGCGGGTATCCAGCTTGGCCAGCACTTCAAGGCCGGTGGCCAGGTACAGCGGGTCGGTATCCGGCACGCCGACACCCAGTTGGCGCAGCAGGGTGCGCGGTTGCTGGGCGCCATCGCTGCACAGGGTCCGGAAGCGCTTGAGGGTGACTTGGGTATGGCTGCGGCAGCCGTCGAGGAAGGTGCCGAAGGTGTCCTCGGCCATGCCATGCGGCCAGCCCGGGCGGGCCACGAAACTGGGGTTGCTGGCCAGGGTCAGCAGGCCGCAGCAGTGATCGCCACGCTTGTGCGCCAGTGCGCTGGCCAGCATGCCGCCGAGCGACCAGCCGCCCAGCCAGACATCGCTGGGCAACTTGCGGTCCAGGTGCTCAAGCCAGGCCTCCACGTCGCTGTGGGCCAGTTCAGGAAGGGGCATCAGCTCAACCTGCAAGCGAGCATCCTGGGCACGCAGGCTGGCCGCCAGCGGCTCCAGTGCCGCAGTGCCCAAGCCCCAGCCGGGCAGTAGTACAAGGCGATTACGCATCGGCGTTCTCCAACTGTGGATAACACTCGGCCAATGCATTCAACAATAGCTGCACCTGCGCCTCGCTGTGCGCGGCGCTCAGGGTCACCCGCAGGCGCGCACTGCCCGCCGGCACGGTGGGTGGGCGGATGGCCGTGACCAGCAAGCCACGTTCACGCAACATGCGCGACAGGCGCAGGGCCTGCGCGCTGTCGCCAATGACGATGGGCTGGATCGGTGTCGGGCTGTCCATCAGTTCCAGGCCGATCTGCTGCGCGCCTTCGCGGAACTGGCGGATCAACGCCGCCAAGTGCTCACGGCGCCAGGTTTCACGGCGCAGCAGCTCCAGGCTCTTGAGCGTGGCGCAGGCCAGCGCCGGAGGCTGGCTGGTGGTGTAGATGTAGGGGCGGGCAAACTGCACCAGCGCCTCGATCAGCTCTTCGCTGCCGGCAACAAAGGCACCGGAAGTACCGCAGGCCTTGCCCAGCGTGCCGATCAGCACCGGCACGTCATCCACGCCCAGGCCAAAGTGCTCGACGATGCCGCCGCCCTGGGCGCCAAGAGTGCCAAGGCCATGGGCGTCGTCGACCATCAGCCAGGCGCCACGGGCACGGGCGACATCGGCCAGTGCCGGCAAGTCGGCCAGGTCGCCATCCATGCTGAACACACCGTCGGTCACCACCAGGGTATTGCCGACCGCCTTGTCCAGGCGGCTGGCCAGGCTGGCCGGGTCGTTGTGCAGGTAACGGTTGAAGCGGGCACCACTGAGCAGCCCGCCATCGAGTAGCGAGGCGTGGTTCAGACGGTCTTGCAGCACGGTGTCGCCCTGCCCTACCAGCGCGGTGATGGCGCCCAGGTTGGCCATGTAGCCGGTGGAGAACAACAGCGCGCGCGGGCGGCTGGTGAGTTCGGCCAGTGCCTCTTCCACCTGGTGGTGTGGCGTGCTGTGGCCAATCACCAGATGCGAAGCACCACCACCGACACCCCAGCGCTCGGCACCAGCCTGCCAGGCTGCGATCACCTCGGGGTGGTTGGCCAGGCCCAGGTAGTCATTGCTGCAGAAGGCCAGCAAGCGCTGGCCGTCGACAACCACTTCCGGACCCTGCGGGCTTTCCAGCAGTGGCCGCTGCCGATACAGGTCTGCGGCGCGCCGTTCGGCCAGGCGCGCCGCCAGGTCGAAGGCCATCTCAGGCCGTCGCGGCGTTGTAGAACATCTCGCTGCTGCGCTGCTCGACCAGCGCCTGCTCGATGGCGGCCTGGTGCACTTCGTCGGCGTGCTCTTCGCGTGCTTCTGGCTTGATGCCCAGGCGCGCAAACAGCTGCATGTCCTTGTCGGCCTGCGGGTTGGCAGTGGTCAGCAGTTTTTCGCCGTAGAAAATCGAGTTGGCACCGGCCATGAAGGCCAGGGCCTGCATCTGCTCGTTCATCTGCTCACGGCCGGCAGACAGGCGCACGTGCGACTTGGGCATGAGGATACGGGCCACTGCCAGCATGCGGATGAAGTCGAACGGGTCGACGTCTTCTTCTTCGGCAAGCGGCGTACCGGCAACCTTGACCAGCATGTTGATCGGCACCGATTCCGGGTGCTCGGGCAGGTTGGCCAGCTGGATCAGCAGGCCGGCGCGGTCGTCCAGCGACTCGCCCATGCCCAGGATGCCGCCGGAGCAGATCTTCATCCCGGCATCGCGCACATAGGCCAGGGTCTGCAGGCGCTCGCTGTAGGTGCGGGTGGTGATGATGCTGCCGTAGAACTCCGGCGAGGTATCGAGGTTGTGGTTGTAGTAGTCCAGGCCGGCCTGGGCCAGGGCCACGGTCTGCTCCTGGTCGAGCTTGCCGAGGGTCATGCAGGTTTCCAGGCCCATGGCCTTGACGCCCTTGACCATCTCCAGCACGTAGGGCATGTCTTTGGCCGACGGGTGCTTCCACGCCGCGCCCATGCAGAAGCGGGTAGAACCGATGGCTTTGGCGCGGGCGGCCTCTTCCAGCACCTTCTGCACTTCCATCAGCTTCTGTTTTTCCAGCCCGGTGTTGTAGTGGCCGGACTGCGGACAATATTTGCAATCTTCCGGGCAGGCGCCGGTCTTGATCGACAGCAGGGTCGAAACCTGCACGCGGTTTGGGTCGAAATGCGCGCGGTGCACGGTCTGCGCCTGGAACAGCAGGTCATTGAACGGTTGCTGGAACAGCGCCTTGACCTCGGCCAGGGACCAGTCGTGACGTGTTGTTGCATTTGTGCTGGCGCTCATCGGCGTTTCCTTGTTTAGGCTTAAGCAGGCGCCGGGACAGGAAAGCCCGCCAGCGCATCACGGATAGCTCGCATAGTCATGGAAGGCCTATGAACTGTCAACCGCACTGGAAAACACTGGTTTACAACTGCTCACTTATTAATCAGCAGTGCTTGCTGTGTGATGACCCTGCCGAGCAGGCCTACCCATTGTGCATCGCCTGCGAGCAGGAACTGCCCTGGCTTGGCGATCACTGCCTGCACTGCGCCCTGCCCTTGCCCATGGCCGGGCTGACTTGCGCCCAGTGCTGCCGCCGCTTGCCGGCCTTCGAGCAAGTGTTTGCGCTGTGGCATTTCGGGTTTCCGGTGGACACGTTGATCAGCCGCTTCAAGCACAACCGGCAGTGGCCTATGGGGCGGTTGATGGCCGAGCTGCTCGGGCACGGGCTGTTGCACCGCTTTGCCGAGGGGCTACCGCGCCCAGACCTGCTGTTGCCTGTGCCCTTGGCCAAGCGTCGACTGCGTGAGCGGGGGTTCAACCAGGCAGGGATGCTTGGGCGCTGGTTGTCATCGCAGGTGGGGATACGTTGCGACGAGCGGTTGCTGCTGCGCACGCGCGAGACACCTGCGCAGCAACAACTGGATGCCAAGGCCAGGCGGCGCAATTTGCGCCAGGCGTTTGCAGTCACGGGCGAGCTGCTGGGCAAGCATGTCGCCATTGTCGATGATGTGCTGACCACCGGTGCTACCGCGCAGGCTATCGCCGAGGTGCTGCGCAAGGCCGGGGCGCAAAGGGTTGATGTGTATTGCCTGGCGCGTACGCCCAAGCCTGGCTATGTATGAGCGTGCGCATCGCTCTGCGTAGGAGCGGCCTTGTGTCGCGATCGGGCTGCGCAGCAGCCCCAGCCATCTCTGCCCGGGCAGAAACCCTGGGGCCGCTTCGCGCCCCTTTCGCGACACAAGGCCGCTCCTACACACTATCCACCCTCAGGCCCCACAACGACTGACTACCCATGCCCCTACCCACTCTCCTCACCCAGCACATCGCCCGCCGCCCGCAGCGCATTGCGCTGCTGCAGCACATTGCCGAGCAAGGCTCGATCACCCGCGCCGCCAAGGCTGCTGGCATCAGCTACAAGGCCGCCTGGGACGCCATCGACGAGCTCAACAACCTGGCCAGCCAACCCTTGGTCGAACGCAGCACCGGCGGCCGTGGTGGCGGCGGTGCGCGCTTGTCGCCGGAAGGCGAGCGGGTGCTGCGGCTGTACCAAAGGCTGCAGGCCTTGCAGGCGCAAATCCTCGAAGCGGCCGAAGAGTCCAGCGACCTCGACCTGCTCGGGCGCCTGATGTTGCGTACCAGCGCGCGTAACCAGCTGCAGGGCCAGGTCAGCGGCCTGCGCCGTGAAGGCCGCTATGACCGGGTCAGCCTGGCGCTGGGAGGCGGGCTGGAGATCGATGCGCTGATTACCCACGACAGTACTGCGCGGCTGGAGCTGACGCTGGGCAGCATGGTGGTGGCGCTGCTCAAGGCAGGGTGGGTGCGGTTGCTGGCGGAGGGGGAAGAGCCTGAAGCGGGGAGCAATTGCCTGCGGGCAACGGTGGAGGAAGTGCTGGCGGAGGTGGATGGGCCCAGTGAGGTCAGGTTGGCGTTGGGCAATGGGCAGACGTTGTGTGCCATTGCCGAGACTGATTGGCTGGTCGGGCAACAGGTGGTCGATGGCAGTGCGGTGCGGGTGCAGTTTCATCCGTCTTATGTGTTGATCGGGGTTCCTGCGTAGCCTGGCCGCGCTGCGCGCGGTTCGCGGGTTCACCCGCGAAGAGGCCGGCACAGGTATAACGCTGTACCATGGGATCCATGCCGATTACCCCCGGAGCCCTCATGTCCCACCCCTTCGACACCCTCACCCCCGACCTGGTCCTGGACGCCGTGGAAAGCCTGGGCTTTCTCAGCGATGCCCGGGTGCTGGCACTGAACAGCTATGAAAACCGCGTCTACCAGGTGGGCATCGAAGATTCGCAGCCGCTGATCGCCAAATTCTACCGCCCAGGCCGCTGGAGCGATGCGGCCATCCTCGAAGAACACAGCTTCACCGCCGAACTGGCCGACTGCGAAGTGCCAGTGGTTGCCCCCATGCAGCACAACGGCCGCACCTTGTTCGAACACCAGGGCTTTCGCTTCACCCTGTTCCCCCGCCGTGGCGGCCATGCCCCGGAGCCGGGCAACCTCGACCAGCTTTATCGCCTCGGCCAGTTGCTTGGCCGTCTGCATGCCGTGGGCGCCAGCAAACCGTTCGAACACCGCGAAGCCCTGGCTGTGGACAACTTCGGCCACGCCTCACTGAACACCCTGCTGGAAGGCGATTTTGTCCCCCGCGAGCTGCTGCCTGCGTTCGAGTCCGTCGCCCGTGACCTGCTCAAACGGGTCGAGGACATCTACGCCCGCACCCCGCACCAGCTCATCCGCCTGCACGGCGACCTTCACCCTGGCAACCTGATGCACCGCGACGAGGTGTACCACGTTGTCGACCTCGACGATTGCCGCATGGGCCCGGCGGTGCAGGACCTGTGGATGATGCTGGCCGGCAGCCGCGAAGAGCGCTTGGGGCAGTTGGCCGAACTGATCGACGGCTACAACGAGTTCCATGACTTCGACCCGCGCGAACTGGCCCTGATCGAACCGCTACGCGCCCTGCGCCAACTGCACTACAGCGCCTGGCTGGCTCGGCGCTGGGACGACCCGGCGTTCCCGCCCAGCTTCCCTTGGTTTGGCCAGCCACGTTACTGGGGCGACCAGATTCTGGCCCTGCGCGAACAAATGGCGGCGCTGGATGAAGCCCCGCTGAAATTGTTCTAGAAGCATGCCCGCCTCTGTCTACAATAGGCGTCGCTTTATTTAGCTACCTAAGCAAGGATTCTGCATGCACGCCGCAAACCCGCGTCGCGGGTACATACTGGGCCTGAGCGCCTACATCATCTGGGGCCTGTTCCCCCTTTACTTCAAGGCGATCCAGAGCGTCCCGGCGGTGGAGATCATTGTCCACCGGGTGCTCTGGTCGGCACTGTTCGGCTCGCTGCTGCTACTGGTGTGGAAACACCCCGGCTGGTGGCGCGAACTGCGTGACAACCCGCGCCGGCTGGGCATCCTGGCCCTGAGCGGGGCGCTGATCGCCGGTAACTGGCTGACCTACGTATGGTCGGTCAACAACGGCCGCATGCTTGAGGCCAGCCTGGGTTATTACATCAACCCGTTGATCAACGTACTGCTGGGCATGCTGATTCTTGGCGAGCGCCTGCGCCGCCTGCAATGGCTGGCGGTGGGCATGGCCGCCGTGGGCGTGGCCCAGCAGGTGTGGCAAGTGGGCAGCCTGCCTTGGGTGTCACTGGTGCTGGCGCTGAGCTTTGGCTTTTATGGGCTGATCCGCAAACAGGCGCCGGTGGCGGCACTGCCGGGGCTGGTGGTGGAAACCTGGATGCTGGTGCCGCTGGCCCTTGGCTGGCTGTTGCTGCACCCGGCGGCAATGAGCGCCCAGGGCGCGTTCTACACCAGTAGCGAGGCGCTGTGGCTGATGGCGGCGGGGCCGGTGACGCTGGTGCCGCTGGTGTGCTTCAACGCTGCGGCGCGGCACTTGCCGTATACCACGTTGGGCTTCCTGCAATACCTGGCGCCGACTCTGGTGTTGCTGCAGGCAGTGCTGCTGTTCGATGAGCATTTGTCGTCGAGCACCTTGGTGGCGTTCATGTTCATCTGGGCGGGTTTGGCGATTTACAGCGTCGATGCCTGGCTAAGTTTGCGCAAGCGCAGCTGATCAAAAAACGATCAAAACTCTGCAGGCCATGTGATTCGTGGGCTGCAGAGACATCTCCAAAGGTTATCCACACCCTCGTCCCCGTGCTTTGTGCACAAGGTGCTGATTTTTGGGTGTTTTTTGAGCAAAGGCGTGCAAGGCACGCGCTGCCTGGGCTGGAGAGGTACACCCCCAGGTTATCCACAGGGCCTTCCCCGTGATATCGGGATAACCGCAGGGGGCCGCTTCGCGGCCCCCTGCGATCCCGAATCAATCCTCCGCGCGTAGCTTCAACTCCACCATCAAGTCATCCGCCAGGCTCTCCAGCCGCTGCTGCAATTCTTCGAGCGGCAAGGTCAATGGCAGCGCCAGCAGCGCATCCGCATGGAACAACGGCTCACTGCTCATCGGCGCTGGCCGCACCTCTGTGGAAAACCGCTCGACGTTCACCTGCAACTCCGCCAGCAAACGGGTAATGTCGCGCACGATCCCCGGCCGGTCATTGCCCACCAGCTCCATGGCAATCGGCTTCCAGGTGCACGATGGCTCGATGCCGCTCTCGGCAATCAGCACACGAATGTCATAGCGGGCCAGCCCCTGCAGCGACGCCACCAGTTCGTCGTAGTTCTCTGCCGGCACCGCCACCCGCAGGATGCCGGCAAACTGCCCGGCCATGCGCGACATGCGGCTTTCCAGCCAGTTGCCACTGTGGTCGGCGATGCACTGGGCAATGCGTTCGACCTGGCCAGCCTTGTCAGGGGCAATAACAGTCAGTACAAGATGATCCACAAGCCCTTCCTCGTGTCGGACCGCGCCGGGCGGCAGAAAATCGGGGGATCGACTCAGTATAGGCAAGGCGCGGCAACCTGCCGCAGGGCATTCCGCACAACCAATCGTGTACTGTTTCAAGATTTATCTGGAACAATCCACCTGTTTTTTGCGAACATACTCACTCCCAGCGTGACCATACGCGACCAACGGGTCGCATAACGGCGCTTTTAGTCTGATTTTGCCCCGCCTACTGCTTCATGTAGTATCCCGTGGCGCGGACTACAAAACGTCGTTTGGATGTCTGCCAAGGCGCCTGTGAAAATACGCACACTGCCCGTCAGCCCGTCTGACAGGCTGCACCCAGCCGCGCTCGGGCTCACCCCCGGGGGCAAGCACTGGTACGTGTTTAGAGAAGCGCTACAGGCTTAATACAGAAGAGCGAAATAGCTGAGCAGAGTGAGGCAAGCAATGACTGGATACGTTCAAGTCGGTGGCCTTCAGGTCGCCAAGGTCCTGTACGACTTCGTGAACAACGAAGCCATCCCCGGGACCGGCATCGTCGCCGAGCAGTTCTGGGCAGGTGCAGAGAAGATCATCAATGACCTCGCTCCAAAGAACAAAGCCCTGCTCGCCAAGCGCGACGAGCTGCAAGCCAAGATCGACGCCTACCATCAGGCACGCAAAGGCCAGGCCCACGACGCCGTAGCCTACAAAGCATTCCTCCAGGAAATCGGCTACCTGCTGCCACAAGCCGACGATTTCCAGGCCACCACCCAGAACGTGGACGAAGAAATCGCCCACATGGCCGGCCCGCAGCTGGTTGTTCCGGTGATGAACGCCCGTTTCGCCCTGAACGCCGCCAATGCCCGTTGGGGTTCGCTGTACGACGCGCTGTATGGCACCGACGCCATCAGCGATGAAGGCGGCGCAGAGAAAGGCCAGGGTTACAACAAGCTGCGTGGCGACAAGGTCATCGCGTTCGCCCGCGCCTTCCTTGACGAGGCCGCACCACTGGCTGCCGGCTCGCACGTCGATTCCACCGCCTACCGCATCGAAGGCGGCAAACTGGTGGTTGCCCTCAAAGGCGGTAGCAACAGCGGCCTGCGTGACGACGCCCAACTGATCGGCTTCCACGGCGACGCCGCCGCGCCGACCGCCGTGCTGCTGAAACACAACGGCCTGCACTTCGAAATCCAGGTGGATGCCAGCACCCCGGTCGGTAGCACCGACGCCGCCGGCGTCAAAGACATCCTGATGGAATCGGCACTGACCACCATCATGGACTGCGAAGACTCGGTTGCCGCTGTCGACGCCGACGACAAGGTGATCGTCTACCGCAACTGGCTGGGCCTGATGAAAGGCGACCTGGCCGAAAGCGTGAGCAAAGGTGGCAAAACCTTCACCCGCACCATGAACCCGGACCGCGAGTACGCCGCGCCCAACGGTGGCAGCGTTACCCTACACGGCCGTTCGCTGCTGTTCGTGCGCAACGTTGGCCACCTGATGACCAACCCAGCGGTTCTCGACGCCCAGGGCAACGAAATCCCGGAAGGCATCCAGGACGGTCTGTTCACCAACCTGATCGCCCTGCACAACCTCAACGGCAATACCAGCCGCAAGAACACCCGCAGCGGCAGCGTGTACATCGTCAAGCCGAAAATGCACGGCCCTGAAGAGGTAGCATTCGCCGCCGAGATCTTCAGCCAGGTCGAAGACCTGCTGGGCATGCCGCGCAACACCGTCAAGGTCGGCATCATGGATGAGGAGCGCCGTACCACGGTCAACCTCAAGTCCTGCATCAAGGCAGCCGCTGAGCGCGTAGCGTTCATCAACACCGGCTTCCTCGACCGTACCGGTGACGAGATCCACACCTCGATGGAAGCCGGCGCCGTTGTGCGCAAGGGCGCCATGAAGAACGAGAAGTGGATCGGCGCGTACGAGAACAACAACGTCGACGTCGGCCTGGCCACCGGCCTGCAAGGCCGTGCGCAGATCGGCAAGGGCATGTGGGCCATGCCGGACCTGATGGCCGCCATGCTCGAGCAGAAGATCGCTCACCCGCTGGCCGGTGCCAACACCGCCTGGGTGCCGTCGCCAACTGCTGCCACCCTGCACGCCCTGCACTACCACAAGGTTGACGTACAGGCGCGCCAGCGTGAACTGGCTTCGCGTACCCCGGCCTCGGTGGACGACATCCTCGCCATCCCGCTGGCGGCCGACACCAACTGGTCGGCCGAAGAGATCCGCAACGAACTGGACAATAACGCCCAGGGCATCCTCGGCTACGTGGTGCGCTGGATCGACCAGGGTGTGGGTTGCTCGAAAGTGCCGGACATCAACAACGTCGGCTTGATGGAAGACCGCGCCACCCTGCGTATTTCGGCCCAGCTGCTGGCCAACTGGCTGCGCCACGGCGTGGTCAGCCAGGAGCAGGTGCTGGAAAGCCTCAAGCGCATGGCTGTGGTGGTTGACCAGCAGAACGCCGGTGACGCCCTGTACCGCCCGATGGCGCCGAACTTCGACGACAACGTCGCGTTCCAGGCGGCTGTGGAGCTGGTGGTGGAAGGTGGCAGGCAGCCGAACGGTTATACCGAGCCGGTACTGCACCGCCGTCGCCGCGAGTTCAAGGCGCGTAACGGGTTGTAAGTTACACCTGCGTACGGGGGCCGCTTTGCGGCCCGATCGCGACACAAGGCCGCTCCTACAGGGATATCGCAAATATCAAATCTTGCGGTGAATTTGTAGGAGCGGCCTTGTGTCGCGAATGGGCTGCAAAGCAGCCCCTGTCCGCCTCACTCGATCTTCAATTCTTTCTTCACCAGCTCCAGGAGCTTGCCCAGGTCCACCGGCTTGAGCAGGAAATCCACCACCCCCAGGTGCATCGCGTCCACCGCCTCTTTCACATCGGTGTCACCCGACACCACGATGATCGACAACGCCGCCCGCTCCGACTCGCGAATCTTGCGGATCATGTCCAGGCCATCCTCGGGCTGCATGCGTAAATCGGTGATCATCAAACCGATCCGTTGCTGGTAATGCAGGTACAACCTGGCCTCTTCGGCGCCATCCGCACCCACGCAGTCGATGCCCCGGCTTTTCAGGTACAGGATCAGCGCCTCACGGTTCACCGCGTTGTCATCCACCACCAGCACCAATGGTTTAAGTGCCACAGGCGCGCTTTTGCTCACCACGGCCAGTGCCTCACGCTCGGCGTCGCTCAGGATGTCGTGTTGCTCAGGCATGGTCATCTCGTCAAGAAAATTCCGCTTCAGCATTAGGACCGTGGAACTTGCGCAACCCGGTTCGCCTTTCGTCGGGCCTTTTGACAGGGGCGCTCATAGACTTACGTCCAATGGGCACCACCCCGCCGCAAGCCGACCATGGAGGCAGAGAACAACATGGCCGGCACCTATATATAGATATATATAGTTCGGCATAGCGATACGGTCAGTTTCATGAGCAAAAAGGACGCCTACAGCCAGGCGGGCAGGACGGCAGTGCTGCAGAACATCCAGGGCACGCTGCAGTTCCTGCAGCGTTTTCCGCCGTTCAACCAGATGGAGCACAGCCACTTGGCCTTTCTGGTCGAGCAATGCCAGCTGCGCTTCTATGCCAGTGGCGAAAGCATCGTCAAACCCGCCGATGGCCCGGTTGAGCATTTCTACATCGTCAAGCAAGGCCGCGTGGTCGGGGAGCGCCAGCACCTGGTCAAACCCGGTGTTGAGACCACCTTCGAAATCACCAGCGGCGAATGCTTCCCGCTGGCCGCCCTGCTGGGCGAGCGGGCCACCCGCACCGAGCACCTGGCCGGTGAAGACACCTTCTGCCTGCAGTTGAACAAGGCGGCGTTCATCCGCGTGTTCTCGATGTCTGAAGTGTTTCGGGATTTTGCCCTGCGCGGGGTCAGCAGCCTGCTCGACCAGGTCAACCAGCAGGTTCGCCAGCGCGCGGTGGAAACCCTCGGCACCCAGTATTCGCTGAACACCCCCTTGGGCGAGCTGGCCATGCGCCACCCGGTGGTGTGCAGCCCCGAGACCCCGCTGCGTGACGCCGTGCGGCTGATGCACGAGCAACAGGTAGGCAGCATCGTGGTAGTCGACCCACAGCGCTACCCCACTGGTATCTTCACCCTGCGTGACCTGCGCCAGGTGGTGGCTGCCGAAGATGCCGACCTGGGTGCACCGATCGAGCGGCACATGACCGCCAATCCGTTCTACCTCAGCCCCCAGGCCAGCGCATTCGATGCAGCCATGGCCATGACCGAGCGGCATATCGCCCACGTGTGCCTGGTGGAAAACCACCGCCTGTGCGGGGTGGTTTCCGAGCGCGACCTGTTCTCCCTGCAACGGGTCGACCTGGTGCACCTGGCGCGCACCATCCGCCATGCGCCACGGCTGGATACCCTGGTCTCGCTGCGCGGCGAGATCAGCCAGTTGGTCGAACGCATGCTGGCCCACGGCGCGTCGTCCACGCAGATCACCCAGATCATCACCTTGCTCAACGACCACACCGTGTGCCGGGTGATCGAGCTGGCGCTGGCCGAACGTGGCGACCCAGGCGTGCCGTTCAGCTGGCTGTGCTTTGGCAGCGAAGGGCGACGCGAGCAGACCCTGCACACCGACCAGGACAACGGCATCCTCTTCGAGGCCGCCGACAGCGCCGAGGCCGACGCCATCCGCGCTCGCCTGCTGCCGCTGGCGCAATACATCAACCACTGCCTGGCCCAGTGCGGCTTTACCTTGTGCAAAGGCAATGTCATGGCCGGCAACCCCGAGCTGTGCCTGTCGCGCAGCGAGTGGGCACGGCGTTTTGCCGGTTTTGTCCGTGAAGCCAGCCCAGAGAACCTGCTGGGTTCGAGCATCTACTTCGACCTGCGCGTGGTGTGGGGCGACGAGCAAGGTTGCGAGCAGCTGCGCCAGGGCCTGCTTGAGCAAGTGGCCGACAACCGGATCTTCCAGCGCATGATGGCCGACAACGCCCTGCGCCAACGCCCACCTATAGGCCGCCTTCGCGACTTCGTACTGACCCGCCAGGGCAACGACAAGGCCGCTACCCTCGACCTCAAGGTCCAGGGCCTGACACCCTTCGTCGATGGTGCCCGGCTGCTGGCCCTGGCCAATGGCATCGGCGCCTGCAATACCCTGGAACGCCTGCGTCAGCTGGTGGCCAAGGGCGTGATCGAGCCGCTTGACGGCGCCGCCTATGAAGAGGCCTACCACTTCATCCAGCAGACCCGCATGCAGCAGCACCAGCGCCAGACCCGCGACAACCTGCCGTACTCCAACCGGCTCGACCCGGACAGCCTCAACCACCTGGACCGGCGCATCCTGCGTGAGTCCCTGCGCCAGGCCCAGCGCCTGCAAAGCAGCCTGGCCTTGCGGTACCAGCTATGAGCCTGTTCGCCTGGCTGCGCCCCAGCGCACCCGAACTGGACCACGCCACGCGTCAGCGCCTGGCCCGACTGCCAAAGGCCGCGCCGCTGAGTGTGTGCAGCTTGCGCGAACAGCGCTGGGTGGTGCTGGACCTGGAAACCAGCGGGCTCAACCCCAACCGGGACCAGGTGCTGTCGATCGGCGCGGTAGCCATCGCGGACGGCGCCATTGACTTTGCCCAGCAGTTCGAGCGCACCCTGCACCGGCCAACGCTGAAAACCAACGCCAGCGTGCTGATCCACGGCCTGGGCCCCAGCGCCCTGGCCGCGGGTTGCGACCCGGCCGAGGCCTTGCTGGATTTGCTCGATTTCATAGGCGACAGCCCGGTGTTGGCGTTTCACGCGCCATTCGACCAGCGCATGCTGGCACGGGCGTTGAAAGAAAGCCTGGGCTATCGCTTGCAGTCACCGTTCCTGGATGTAGCCGAACTGGCGCCGATGCTCAACCCCGACACGGTGCTGCGCGAGGCCGGGCTGGATGACTGGGTGGCGCGCTTTGGCCTGCAGGTGGAAGAGCGCCATCATGCCAGCGCCGATGCCCAGGTAACCGCCGAACTGGCGCTGATCCTGTTCAGCCAGGCCCGGCGCCAGCAGCTGGACAGCCCGCTGCAGCTGGAACAGCGGCTGCGCGTGTGGCGGCGGCGCAAGGTGCACAATCACGGCCTGTAGATTTGCATTGGCCTTGCAGGCCTCTTCGCGGGTAAACCCGCTCCCACAGGTTCAGCGCAATACTCAAGGCCTGCGC
>NZ_JBDJLK010000015.1:0-93269 GCF_039673335.1 Pseudomonas sp. TWI929 | reverse complement strand
GGATATTGCTGGGGCTGCTGCGCAGCCCAATCGCGACGCAAGGCCGCTCCCACAGGTATCGCGCAGCCTTTTGAAATCGTACACAAATTGCTACCAACGCACCCCGCAAGCTCGTTCCAAAGTAGCATTCGGCCCCGTCGCCGCCCGTGCATTAATGCTTCTACCGGAATCACCCGGTACCCAGAAGAGGATTGCCCCATGTGGACCAAACCCGCCTTTACCGACCTGCGCATTGGCTTTGAAGTGACGATGTATTTCGCCAATCGCTGATGTCCCTCCGGCCATCGCTGCGGTGGCCGGGTCTCCAGCCTGCAAGCACCTGTGAACCTGATCGATCGCCAGCAGGCCCTGGCATTGGCCCGTGGCTTTCGCCTGTGTTGGCAGCCGCACCAGGCCTGTCATGTGCTGCTGTTCCCCGGGGGCATCATCGAACTCAACGCCAGTGCCGGCTGGGTACTCGAATTGCTCGACGGCCAGCGCAGCGTGGCCGCGATCATAGATTGCCTGGCCGGGCGCTTCCCGGGGGTGCCGGGGCTCGACGAGGATGTATTGGCGTTTCTGGAGGTGGCCCGCGCCAAGTCCTGGATCGAATGATCCGCTGCCCCGCTTTGGTCTGGTTGCTTTCGCTGCGGGATGCTTTACGCTGGCGGTTACCTTCCAGAACAATAAGAACAGGCTTTCCGATGAGCCAGAGTTTCAGCCCGCTTCGCAAGTTCGTTTCGCCTGAAATCATCTTCGGTGCCGGCTGCCGGCACAATGTCGCCAACTACGCCAAGACCTTCGGTGCGCGCAAGGTACTGGTGGTCAGCGACCCTGGCGTGATCGCCGCCGGCTGGGTGACGGACGTGGAGGCCAGCCTGCAGGCCCAGGGTATCGACTACTGCCTGTACAGCGCCGTATCGCCTAACCCGCGGGTCGAAGAGGTGATGCTCGGCGCCGAAATCTACCGGCAAAACCACTGCGACGTGATTGTCGCCGTCGGTGGCGGCAGCCCGATGGATTGCGGCAAGGCCATTGGCATCGTGGTCGCCCACGGGCGCAGCATTCTCGAGTTCGAAGGCGTGGACATGATCCGCCTGCCCAGCCCGCCGCTGATCCTGATCCCAACCACCGCCGGCACTTCGGCGGACGTGTCGCAGTTCGTGATCATTTCCAACCAGCAGGAACGCATGAAGTTCTCCATCGTCAGCAAGGCGGTGGTGCCGGATGTGTCGCTGATCGACCCGCAAACCACCCTGAGCATGGACCCGTTCCTGTCAGCCTGCACCGGCATCGATGCGCTGGTGCATGCCATCGAGGCCTTCGTTTCCACTGGCCACGGCCCGTTGACCGACCCCCACGCGCTGGAAGCCATGCGCCTGATCAATGGCAACCTGGTGGAAATGATCGCCAACCCGACCGATATCGCCCTGCGTGAGAAAATCATGCTGGGCAGCATGCAGGCGGGGCTGGCGTTCTCCAACGCCATTCTTGGCGCGGTGCACGCCATGTCGCACAGCCTGGGCGGCTTCCTCGACTTGCCACATGGCTTGTGCAACGCCGTGCTGGTGGAGCACGTGGTGGCGTTCAACTACAGCTCGGCGCCGGAGCGTTTCAAGGTGATTGCCGAGGTATTCGGCATAGACTGCCGCGGCCTCAACCACCGGCAGATCTGCGGGCGCCTGGTGGAGCACCTGATCGCACTGAAGCACGCCATCGGCTTCCATGAAACCCTGGGCCTGCACGGGGTGCGTACGTCCGACATTCCGTTCCTGTCGCAACATGCAATGGATGACCCGTGCATTCTCACCAACCCCCGTGCGTCGAGCCAGCGTGATGTCGAGGTGGTTTATGGCGAGGCCCTCTGACGAGCAGCAGCGGGCGCTGGTCGGGCTGCTGGGGCTGGGTGACCACTCAGCGCGCAAAAGCCATTACCCGGAGCTGTCCGCCCGTCTGGACGAGCTGGAGGCCGAGCGCAACCGTTACAAATGGCTGTTCGAAAACGCCGTGCACGGCATTTTCCAGGCCAGCCTGCAGGACGGCATGCGTGCCGCCAACCCCGCGCTGGCGCGCATGCTGGGCTACGACGACCCGCAAGAAGTGCTGTTTTCCCTGACTGACCTGGCGGCCAACCTGTTTGATGGTGGTGCCGAAGAGCTGCAGGCGATCACATTGATCCTCGCCCGTGAGCGCAGCCTGCACGGTTATGAGACCCGCTTGCGGCGCAAGGACGGCAGCCACCTCGATGTCCTGATGAACCTGCTGCTAAAACCTGGCCAGGAAGGGCTGGTGGAGGGGTTTGTCGCCGATATTACTGAGCGCAAGCAGGCCCAGCAGCGCCTGCAGCAGCTCAATGACGAACTGGAGCAACGGGTCGCTGCGCGTACTGATGAATTGCTTGAGGCCCGCGATGCTGCCGAAGCCGCCAACCGCAGCAAGGACAAGTACCTCGCTGCCGCCAGCCATGATTTGCTGCAACCGCTGAACGCCGCCCGCCTATTAATTTCGACCTTGCGCGAACGGCCGTTGCCGGAGGCCGAACAGGTGTTGGTAGAGCGTACTCACCAGGCCCTGGAAGGTGCCGAGGACCTGCTGACCGACCTGCTGGACATCTCCCGCCTGGACCAGGCAGCGGTCAAACCGGACGTGGCTGTGTACCGACTGGACGAACTGTTTGCGCCGCTGGTGTCGGAGTTCCGTTCTGTGGCCGACGCCGCTGGCTTGAAGCTGCATGCGCGCATCGCCGACTATGCGATCAGCACTGACCTGCGGTTGCTGACGCGCATCCTGCGCAACTTCCTCAGCAACGCCTGCCGTTACACCGACGAGGGTCGAATCCTGTTGGGCGCACGGCGTCGCGGCGAACACCTGCGCCTGGAGGTGTGGGATACCGGGCGGGGCATTGCACAGGATCGGTTGCAGGCCATCTTCCTTGAGTTCAACCAGTTGGACGTTGGCCGCGCGGCGGATCGCAAGGGCGTGGGCCTGGGCTTGGCTATCGTCGAGCGGATCGCCAAGATTCTTGGCTACCGGATAGAAGTTCGCTCGTGGCCTGGGCGTGGCTCGATGTTCAGCATCGAGGTCCCGCTTGGCAAAGAGGTGCCACTGGCCGCCCACCAGGCTGTGCCGCTGCCAAGCGCCGGCAACCCGCTACCGGGCCGACGCCTGCTGGTGCTGGACAACGAAGTGAGCATCCTCGAAAGCATGGGCGCGCTGCTCGGGCAGTGGGGCTGCGAGGTGGTGACGGCAACTGATCAGGAAGGCGCCTTGCTGGCCCTGCAGGGGCGGGCACCGGAACTGATCCTGGCGGACTTTCATCTGGACCACGGCGTTGTCGGCTGCGAGGTGGTCAGGCATTTGCGCGCGCATTTTGCCGCTGCCATTCCTGCCGTGATCATCACTGCCGACCGCAGCGATCAGTGCCGGCAGGCCTTGCAGGAACTGGGTGCACCCCTGCTGAACAAACCGGTGAAGCCGGGGAAACTGCGGGCAGTGTTGAGCCAGTTGCTTGGGTAGGCCTATTGCCAGATCTCGAGCATGATTGCGCCGCGATTGTTCCAGTACATCAGCGCCGCGTCGTTGGCGAACACTTCAAGCCTGCCGCTAGCCGGTGCACGCCAGCCTGCGGCCCACCGGCTGCCGTCGCCGATAGGGAAAAAACTGGCTTCGGCGTGGTCGATTGCGCCTATCAAGGTGAACCAGCGCGCACCGTCCACATTACAGCGCATGGTGGCCTTTACCCAGTTCAGGTAGGGGCGGTCATAGCCGTTGGCGTCGCAGCGGATCGAGGCGTCATGCCATGTGCCAGTGGCGCGGAAGTAGTAGCGCGCCCCTTGCACCAGGCTCACATCGGTGTTCACCCAGCGTTCGCAACAGCAGACTGCCAGGCGCGCTAGCAGCTGTGTCGCGCCTGGCGGTGGTTGCATGGCATTGTCGTTCATTGCGCTCTTGCGTACCTCCCTTGGCTTCTGACCGGTCAGTAGTCCAGCCACTCCAGTTCAGCGATCAAGCGTTTGCCGGTGATACGTGTCAGCACAAAGGTCATCACTTCGATATTGTTGTCGAAGGAGCCATGTGATGAAGGTATCTGCTGCCCGTCTCGCGTGGTCCGCACCCACGGCGACGTCCAGATGCGCAGCCGGTCAGGCTTCGCTGGCCAGTTCGCCAGCCACTTTTGCACGGCGGGCAGGGCGCTTTCATCCCACTGGTCTTTGTCGTTGGCGTAGCGCGGGTCCAGGGCCCGAGCCATGCCTAGCAGGGGTTGCTTGCGGATGTCCTCCAGTGCTCGCGATACCAGGTAGAGCAGCGACTTGCCATACGCAGGGAAGCCAGGTGTGGGCAAACCGTCTGCTTTCTCGTTCTCGTCGCTTAGTACATCCAGCCACACCTGGTCCAGCTTGAGTACGCCTCTGGCATGCGCATTCAAGTAACGCTCAATGGCGAATCCGGATGAACAGGCTGCCGCGAACAGCTGACAGCTCTGAACCTTCAACAGTCGGGCAGGGTTGCTACCGAGTCTGTCCAGTAGGTGGCCAAGCAGTATCGAGCCTGCGGAATGGCCAACAACGTGCAGCTCCAGCTTGGCGCCCTGGGCCTGCAAGGTGTCGGACAGTGCCAATAGGGCGTTGGCTACCAGGTCCAGGCCGTGCCCAGGCCGAGCGCTGTCACGCGCATTGCTGCGCATTTGCGACCAGATCCCGGTGCCCAGTACATGTGCCAGTGCCTCTATGGCGCGGTCCTTGCTGTCCTCAAGCAAGTCGCCAAGCCCGGCTGCTCGGTCAATGTCTGCCCCGAACAGTTTGTGCAGCCAGTCTTCCGCCATGTTGGCGAGGGTTTCGCCGGGGCCGGTCTTCCAGGTGATGAACAGCGGATACACGCCATTGGCGAGAAAGCAGGGGGCTAGGACGCGAATCCGCCGGATTGATTCGTCTTCATTGTTCAGCCCGCCATGAGCGTAAATCATCAGCTGCAGGGTGTTCTGTTGCCCTTGTGTCGCGAGCCAGGCAAGTGGCCGCTCCGCGACTATTTCTTGCACAAGGCCTGCGCGATCCAGTGGGCCCCGGGTGAAGTCCGAAGGTACGATCTCGCCATCGTTACCGGTGATCAAGGTCAGTTCGTAGGCGCGCTGAGTGGCTATTGGCTGATAGCGTGGCTCGTTGAACGGATGGTCGAATGGCCAGGGATCATCTGCGGGATTGGCCGCTACACGCGCTGAGCGATCGAGGCTGGTGAGCGACCTCCCAGAGCCCACGCGAAAGGCCGATGTGACCTGCTCACGCACCGTAGATGCACTACCCTTGGCCTTGGCCGGTGTGGTCAGCGTCAAGGGAACACCTAACGCACAAGCCCAGGCATCGGTGCCGTAGACCACCCAGTCCTCGTAAGGCAGCACTGCGAAACCCGAGCAGCCCCAACGAGTGCCCCAAGAGTTCTGTACCACGAAGCCACGATGGTCATAGCCAACGAGGGCGAATGCATGTCGGCCAAGCCCAGGTTGTTGTGCCGCTGGAATGACCGGCAGACCCTCGTGGCTCTTGGGCACTGACGCCGCGCGTTTGCGCATCAGGGTATCCCAACCATCATGGATGCTGGCGGACACATAGACTGCGCCGATGTTCACAATGGCGGCTTGCAAGTCAACGACGGACTTGCGCTCGATGCGATAGTAGACCCCCAGCGGCCTGCGCGGTGCGTCGCTGTCCCAGCCGGGTAGCGGCCTGATGAATGCTTTTGTGGAAAACGGCCAGAGTGCGTCACTGCATACGCCGTGCTTGTGCCAGCCCTTCAGGGCACCCCGACAACTTGACCCTTCGTAGTCGTCACCCGGCCACTCATCGTAGCGCCGGGCCAATTCGTAGAGCATTCGCGGGCTGACGGGTTCGAACTGGCCGCTGTGCTCTGTGCGCTGCAGATACTGCAGCCAAAGCAGGTAATTGACGACGCTGGCGAGCCCAAAGCCGGTACAGGCCCCCTCGGCGCCTTGGTCCAGAACAAGGCCTTGGGCCACATAGCTCTTGATGGCGCCTGTCAGGTTGGCCTGCAGCGGCCAGCAAGGTGGCAGGGAACGTAATGGAGGCGTGTAGAGCAGGTCGCGAAAATCCAGGCGGTCGGGGCGGGCATCCAGCAGCCGGCCAGCGATCGGTGTGCGATTGGTTGGCGGGGCGGGCTTTGGCGGGTCTTTGATGGCAGGCTCGGACTTGGCAGGTTTTACTTTGGAACCAGCCTTGGCTTTCGTCTGATTGGCCGTACTGCTTCTAGACTTGCTCATGCTCGTTACTCCTTGACAAGCTCAAGGTCCGAAGGTGCTTCAACGGCTGCTACTTCAGGGAAAACAGATCGCCTTCGACACTCCGTTCGCCACGTTTTCGACGCTCTGCCACTGCGTCATAGACGATCAACACAACTTCCTCACCCTCTGTACCCACATCAAACAGGCACATGCCTTCAGCATGATCGTCACCCTGGCCGAAAGGCACTTGCAGTGCCGTCTCCAATTGCTCGGCAAACACCACGGATTCCGCCTCGGCAGGAAAGCCGCCGCGCCAGCGAAACACTGTTACCGGTCCATCCAGGTCCATGGTCGGCCCAGCCAGAATCAACAGGTTCTTACCGCTGACGCACAGGTCACGCACGCCCAAACCATGCAGTGAGAAGAAGTGTTTCCGGTAGCTTCGGCCATCGGGCCCGATTTTCTTGAGCACCAGCGTGTCCGTTGAGCCGCTATCGAGTTCAGGCTCGATCTCCAGCAACACCGCCCACCCACGTAACACTGGCCCTCGTAACCCCAAAAACAGCCGCGAACCGATGACTGCCAAGCCTTCGATATCGAAACCGTTGTCCTTGCCCGGAATACGCAGGAACTCTCGTAACTGATCATCTTTGGCAATTTCCCGCATCAAGTCGTTGCCAAGCGTGTTGCCACGTAGCTGCGCTGCCGTACGCCCATCTGCAGCTACCACTCTGGCGAGTTCCTGGCTGTCGTGCTGACGCTCCACGGGAATGCGCGCCAACAGGAAACGGTTGCCGTCCGGCACAATCGTCGATAGACGCTTGATGTTCTTTTCGGCAGGCTTGTCGGGCTCGGCCTTCTTGCGCTTGAGGCTGTGGGAACCCACCAGCCATAGATAATGCTGGTCGTAGGCTAATCCCTCGATATCGATTTCCTCGTCTGGATCAGCTACGGGTAGGTTCAGGTACTCCATGAGCGGGAACGTCTTGTGCGCATCGCAGATCACTTCTTCACCGGGCGCAGCGGGCTTGATGCTCAAGCGTTCCAGGCTTGTGGTTTCGTCATTGGCTACCCAAAGCATGTGGTCAATGCGCAGGGCGACCGACAGGCCATCGCGTATCGATGCCAGCGCCTGGTCAAAATTCAAAATCACGGCATTGCTTCGGGTGTTCATAAACGTACTCCTGCCTTGTAAAGGGGGAGGCGGCCATGCTGTTGTCGAGGCTAGTGGTTGGCCTACGACAATCAAGCCGCTTCGCTAGCATTTTTTCTCACAGGCGCTAGAGCAGGGGGGTATAACCCACCGACGCGCTCATGGAGCGGCGGCCCACAAACAGCGGAACAGAGCAATCAAAGGTAAGTCCTGAGTTTGGATCCAGTTGCCATAAAAAACTTACTGTTCGGTCAGTTTAAAATAACTTAGCAAACTAACTAACATGACTAAAAATACCGCTTGTCGGTACTTTTGCTCGAAAAATGAACGATTTGAGCAGTGCTGACTCTGATTTTCCAGCAGGTGCGCTTCTCGTAGTTTGCACTTCGCGCCATCCCCGGAAAGTAATGGACGTTCAACCTCATCTGCATCGTCGGGATGCACGTGGGGATTTTTTTTACTTGAATATTGGAGCAATGCCATGCCCAATCGAGGCTCATCGGGTGAGCCATTGCCTGTGTGAAATAACAGTCTGCTGTTTAACTTAACGATATGAATTTGGTCTTGCCGTTGCGATCAAGGCGTTCGCACGCCTGTTGCAAGACCATCTAGCCTCAAGTATTACGTGGAGAATTCGACGTGGAGATCAATACAATTATTAGCCTGTTCGGGCAGAAAGAATCCATGGAAGTGGTGCGGATGTCGGTAATTTATATTCATTTGCTGGCTTGCTGCATCGCGATCGGCCTCGTGTTTGCGAGTGACGTTGAAATGGTCAAGGACTTATTGAAGGGCCATAAACAAGGCGGGCACGACAGTACCCATATGGCGCGTTTGCAGAAGTCTGTGTCCAATGCCTTGATATTCTTGTGGCTGACCGGTGTTGCGGTAATTGGTGTTGATTACCTGGAAAAAGGCATGAACTATTTCGCCAATCCAAAACTTCAGGCGAAAATCATTATTGTGTTGTTGCTGACCTTCAACGGCATGTTGTTGCATCGCTATGTATTGCCTGCCCTGCTCAAAGCGGGCTCGTTACTCGACCTGAATGTTGGCGTGCGCACGTTCGCCCTGTTCTCCGGCGCCTTGTCGGGTGTGTCCTGGTTGTATGCGGCAATGCTTGGCGTCTGCCGGCCCCTGGCCTGGAAGTACTCGTTGACCGAGTTGCTGCTGGCCTATCCGGTCTTGATCCTGCTCGGTTTTGCGATGATGGCCGCACTGACCCAATGGGCACGAAAACGCCGTCAGGCCAAAGCGACGAAAGCGCCTGCGTGGCCACTGGCGGGTATTCCTTGCTGATTGCCTGAAGTACGCCGCAATACCGCTCCCGCAGGTGCTCTGCAAGTCTTGAAGGCTGAGGAGACCCTGTGGGAGCGGGTTTACCCGCGAAGAATTTAACGCGGTGCATGGCACCGGCTGCGCCGGTGTTCGCGGGTAAACCCGCTCCCACAAAGTCACTGCCAAATCAGTTAGTTATGTGCGGTTCTATGAGAGCGGGATTACCCGCGAAGAGGCCGGCTCAGGCACAAGAGTTTTCGGGGTGTATGAACAATGACCACAGTTCAAAACCTTGAACCGACTGACCGGGCACTATCCACGAGCCAGTCGATCAGCACCTTTAGCCGTTCGGGCATCGCGTCATGATGTGGGTGAACCAGGTAGTAACCGTAATTGGACGTGTCCAGAAAACCACCAAAAGGCAGAACCAGTTCACCCTTGTCAATGCGCTCCGTTACCAGCTGTTCTCGGCCAATGGCGATGCCAACGTGATTCAGCGCGGCAAGCGTGCAAAGGTCAGAGCGATCGAATGTAAGGAACCTGCCCGGTAGGGGAATATCGGCCCCCGTGTAGCTGGCCCACAGCTGCCACTCCGCATCGAATGCAGCATTGTCCCACGCCGCTACATCATGCAATGCGGTGCAGCGCCCCAACTGCTGCAAGTCGCCGGACAACGCGTGGGTTTCTGCGTAATGGGGAGAACAGACCGGGGCTATCCGCTCGCTCATCAAGTGAATGCTCGCGAGCCCTGGGTGATGGCCGTCCGAGTAACAGAGGACCAGGTCGATCTTGCGTGTCCGGTAATCGATGCTCTCGTTACCCACCCGGATATCCAGCTGGATATCCGGGTACCGGGAGGTGAACTGTGCAAGCCGTGGCACCAGCCAGCATTGAGCGACTGATGGGCGAACATACAGCGTCAACTGGCCTGCAATCTCGCCGTGAGCGCGTTCCTGAACCGCTTCGTTGAGCTCATCCATCGTGCGCTGCATGACCGCGAACAGGCGTTCACCGTCCTCAGTCAGGCTTACTTTGCGCGGCATGCGATTGAACAGCCTCAACGACAACTCACGTTCGAGACGATTGATGCGATGGCTCACGGCGCTTGCCGTAAGGCACAGCTCATCCGCCGCGCGGGCGAAACTCAGGTACCGCGCAGCTACCAGGAATACATGCAAACTGCCCAGGTGAGCGCCATTGAGCTTCATTGCGGCGCCGCCGCCGGGCTTGTTCATTCAGCAATCCTTCCGCACAGTTCACGGGCCGCTGTCAGGCGCGCGCCTGCAGGGCGCGACCTTTCGCCAGGTAAGCATCAAACTCGGTTGCTGGAACCATGCTTCCGCCCGTTCCCCATACAAGGTGAGTGGCATGTTGCAGCTGGGTTGGGGTATAGCCCAGGCGCGCCAGGTACTCGCCGGATTGTAATACACGTGCCATGCCGGGTACGCCTGCAAGCGCAGAAGGTTCGAGCTTGACCTTGTCTTGCTCAAAGGCAACCACCATGAGGCGGTAAAGCGCTTCGTCAGTAACGGTGTAGTAGCCATCGATCAGCCGCTGCATGGCCTTGCCGACAAACCCCGACGGGCGCCCGACAGCAAGGCCGTCGGCGGCGGTGATGTTGTCGATGCCGAAGTCTTGCACGCTGGTTTCATCGTGCAGGCCGGTGTAAACACCCAGCAGCATGCAGGGGGAGTGGGTGGGTTCGGCAAAGATGCAGTGCACGGCGTCACCGAACACCAGCTTCAAACCGAACGCGACGCCGCCAGGGCCCCCGCCAACACCGCATGGCAGGTATACAAACAGTGGATGGTCTGCGTCCACCTTGATGCCGGCCTGGTCGAACTGTCGAGCCAAGCGCTCAGCGGCGACGGCATAGCCCAGAAACAGTTGTGGGGAGTTCTCGTCGTCAACGAAATAGCAGCCAGGATCGGACGCTGCCTGCTGGCGGCCTTGCTCGACGGCAACGCTGTAGTCCGACGCGTGCTCAACGACCGTTACGCCGTTGGCGCGCAGCTTGTCCTTTTTCCACTGCCTGGCGTCGGATGACATGTGCACGCTCACCTGGAAGCCCAGCTTCGCGCTCATGATGCCGATCGACAAGCCCAGGTTACCGGTCGAGCCCACGGCGATCTTGTACTGGCTGAAGAACGCGCGCGCCTGATCGCTCGCCAATACGGTGTAGTCATCGCAGGGCGCGATGAGGCCGGCCGCCAAGGCCAGGTCCTCAGCGTGCTTGAGTACCTCATGTATGCCGCCGCGGGCCTTGATGGAGCCCGAAATGGGCAAGTCGCTGTCTGCCTTGAGCCACAGGCTACCCACGTTCTGCAGTGACCCTTCCTCGACAAGCAGCTGGCGAAGCTGCGGCAGTGGGGTGATGTGCGACTCGATAACCCCGCCCGTAGCTGCCGTTTCGGGGAACACGGTGGCGAGGTAGGGCGCGAACCTCTGCAGCCGTTCGCTCGTGGCCTTCACATCGTCAGCCGTCAGGCCCACGTCGAGCAGTGCTTCTGACGCCTTGGCAATGCCGGGGTTGAACCAGTTGGTCTGTTTCAGGGCGACGAGGTCGGCGATGATCGGGTGGCTTTGTTGCCAGGCTTCCAGGGTTTTTCCGTGAATCATGATTTCACCTGTAATGCAGTCTTTGCAGAGTAGATCAGACAATTTTCGAAAGGAGCAGGGTCAGGCACAAAGCGATTACCGAGGCCAGCACCGTACCCGCGGTGAATTTCTTCAGCGCATCGCTCAGGGACAGGCCCAGGTATTCCTTTACTACCCAGAATGCCGAGTCGGTGATGTGCGTCCAGCCGATGGCACCGGCACCGATGGCGATTACCAGGATTTCCCGGTTGTATTCGGGGTGTTGGCCAAGCATCGGCATCACCATGCCGGCGGCGCTGATCATCGCGACCGTGGCCGAGCCAACCGCAAAGTGCATGATCCCGGCGATCAGCCAGGCGAGGATGATCGGGTTGAGCTGAGTCTGGTTGAGCACGTCGGCCAGCGCCTTGCCGATGCCGCTGCCCACCAGCATGTCGTTGAAAGCGCCACCGGCACCGATGATCAGCAGGATGCCGGCCAGGGGCGGGAAACAGCGCTGGGTCAGGATGAGCAGCTGTGCCATGTCCAGGCCACGACGCAGGCCCAGCGCCCAGTAGGCAAACACCACCGACAGCGCCAGGGCGATCAGCGGGTTGCCCAGGAAGGCCACCCACTCGTACAGCGCGGTGCCCTTTGCCAGAACCGTGATTGCCAAGGTCTTGCCGACCATCAGCAGCAGCGGCAACAGTACGGTGGCGAGGGTGATACCGAAGGCCGGCAGTGGCTGGTCATCTGCCTGGACCTCGGTACGTGCCGAAAGGAAGGCCTGTTGCGCTTGCGTCGCGCCACGCTCACAGGCGAAGCGCACCCAGACCGGGCCGGCGATGATGGCAGTGGGCAGGCCAACGATCAGGCCGTACAGGATGACGGTACCGATATCGGCATTGAGCATGCCGGTAATTGCCGTAGCGGCCGGGTGCGGCGGCAGAATGCAGTGCACCACCATCAGCGAGGTGGCCAGCGGCACACCGAGGTACAGCATGCTGATGCGGGTTTGCCGGGCGACCACGTAGATCAGCGGAATCAGCAGCACGAAGCCGACCTCGAAGAACACCGGGATGCCGGCGATGAAGCCCACCAGCATCATTGCCCATGAAGCATTGCGTTCACCCAGCAGGTTCAGCAGTGTGGTGGCGATGCGCCTGGCCCCACCCGATTCTTCCAGCAGTTTGCCGAGGATGCTGCCCAGGCCGATGATGCCGGCGAGAAAGCCCAGCGTGCTGCCCATGCCTTTCTCGAAAGCGGCAACCATGGCCGTCGGCGGCATGCCGGTGCCGATACCGACCACCAGGCTTGCGCAAAGCAGGGCGAGGAAGGGGTGGACTTTGAGCTTGCTGATCATGACCACGATCAGGAGTATTGCAGTGCCCAGAACGATTAACGAGAACGTTGGAGTCATGTTGTAGTTATCTCTGTCGCTGATCGCTTCCGTGCGAGCTTCTTGTTGGTTTCCAGCCATTAGATTTCAGCGACTTGATCGACTCAAACGATCACTCCTCACCCCACAGGTGAGCCTGTGTCATGCATGACTGATGTGTTGCCTGTACCGGCCCTATCGCCGGCAAGCCGGGCTCCCACAGGGATCTGGGCTGTGCCACGGCCCCTGAGGCTTACGCGTTACCTGTGGGAGCTGGCTTGCCGGCGAAGAGGCCATCTCAGCGAGCAGAGATTTCGGGGAGATTTGGCTACCTTTCCCGAGGCACCGGTACAACCCTACGTATGCAACTGCTGGGACTGCTCACGATTTTCCCGATTGCATCGGGCGCTTTCGCAAAAGGGCCCGCTTACAGTGTGCAAGCGTGTTCCAGCCTGTACAGGCAACTTCAGATTGATGCATGAATACCCAGCGCCACCAGCTTGCCTGTACTAGGGTGGAGACTACCTGTCGCGTGCAGCGCGGCGATTGACGCGCTTGCCTTTATAACCAATACAAAGCACCGACAGGGCCAGCAGAATTGACCGTGGAGTGAGCGCATGGGCTTGAGTGCACAGGTAGTGCGGTGGGGGCGGTTGTTTGTCAGGTTCGGCGTGTTGCCGCTGTTACTGTGTGGCCTTGGCTTGAGCGGCGCTGTAGCAGCCGATGGCCAGTTGCCAAAACAGGCGCAGAACCGCGAAGGCTACGCCGATGCGGCCAGCTGCCAGGCTTGCCATGCCGAGCAGGCAAAGCAATGGCAGCATTCCGACCATGCCTGGGCGCTGCGTGACGCCAATGCCGCCAATGTGCTGGGCAATTTCGCTGACGTGCGCTATGACCAGGATGGGGTCAAGGCACACTTCTATCGCAAGGGCGACAGCTACTTCGTCAACATCGAGGGTGAAGATGGCAAGCCCGGCGATTTCAAGGTGCTGTATACCTTCGGCTATCAGCCTTTGCAGCAGTATCTGGTGGCGCTGTCGCGAGGCCGGCTGCAGGCACTGACCATTGCCTGGGACAGCCGCCCGGCGGCAGAGGGCGGGCAACGCTGGTTCTCGCTGTACCCGGGCCAGCGCTTTACACCTGACGACCCCCTGCACTGGACCGGCCGTTACCAGAACTGGAACGGCATGTGCGCCGATTGCCATTCGACCCGGCTGGTGAAGCACTACGATGATGCCAAGGATAGCTTTACCAGTACCTGGCAGGAGAAAACCGTCGGCTGCCAGGGCTGCCATGGCCCGGGCCAGGCGCATGTCGACTGGGCACAGAAGAACCCTGGTAGCTCGCCCGCACAGGGCCTGGCCGTGGATTACAAGGCATTAGGCAGCCAGGGCCTGGTCGAACAGTGTGCCTATTGCCACAGCCGCCGGCAGGGCCTGGGTACCGGGCAATTACCGGGTCACCCGCAACTGGACCAGAGCCTGCCAGCTACCCTGCGCAGCGGCTTGTACCATGATGATGGCCAGATCGACGGTGAGGTCTACGAGTACGGCTCGTTCAGCCAGAGCAAGATGTTCGCGGCAGGTGTCGGCTGCACCGACTGCCACAACCCGCACACGACCAAGGTGCGCATCGAAGGTAATGGCTTGTGCCTGCAATGCCACAATACCCAGCCGAATACGGCCCGCTTCGCCGGGTTGCAAGCCAAGGACTACGACAGCCCCGAGCACCATCACCATGTGGCGGGCTCGCCGGGTGCCCAGTGTGTCAACTGCCATATGCCCGCCAAGAACTACATGGTGGTCGACCCGCGGCGCGACCACAGCCTGCGCATTCCGCGGCCAGACCTCGCCGCCCAGGGCAGTGGGCCGGATGCCTGCACCAGCTGCCATCAGGACCGCAAGCCGGAATGGGCCGCGACCGCCATCGAAGGTTGGTTCGGCACGCCCAAGCGCCCGGCCCATTATGGCCAGAGTTTCCACGCGGTCCGTGAAGCCCCAGGCACGACCCTGAGCCGCCTGGGCTATGTCCTCGCGGACAAAGGCAACCCGGCGATTGTCCGGGCCACAGCTGCCGACCAGTTGGCGGACCTGGGCCCTGCCGCAGCCAGCAACTTGCGTTGGGCCCTGCAGGACAAGGACGCGTTGGTGCGCGCCTACGCGGTGGCCGGCTTTACCAGCCTGCCGCCAGAAGAACGCCTCAAACCCTTGCTACCGCTGCTCGAAGACCCCGTCCTGGCAGTGCGCGACGAGGCCGTACGGGCGTTGGCGGACGTGCCTGCCGAACAACTGCCGGAAGCCAACCGCACGTCTTTCAAGGCCTTGCTTGACGATTACGAGCAGCGCCTGCGCAGTAACGCCGACCTGCCGGGCGGGCGCTTGAACCTGGCGGTGCTGATGCAGCGCCAGGGCCGTGACGAGCAGGCCATGGCGCAGTACCGGCAAGCCTTGCATATGGACCCGTACTTCGTCCCGGCCAGGGTCAACCTGGTCACCCTGGCCAGCGGCAGGCAGCAATGGGACGCTGCCGAGCAACTGCTGCGTGAGGGGGTGGCACTGGACAAGATGCCGGCGGCCGACCGCGGCAACCTGGCCTACATGCTTGGCTTGCTGCTGGTTGAACGCGGCAAGCTTGACGAAGCGGTGGGCTGGATGGAGCAGGCCGCCGTGGCACTGCCGGGCAATGCCCGTATCCGCTACAACCAAGGCCTGCTGCTGTCGCGCATGAACCGCCGTGAAGATGCCCTGCAAGCTCTGCGCAGTGGTTTGCAACAAGCGCCGGAAGATGCCGACTTGCTGTATTCGTTGATCTACCTGCACGCCTTGGCTGGCGAGCGCGAGCAGGCCTATGGCTATGTCCAGCGTATGCGCCAGGTGGTACCGGACGACCCACGCCTGCAGGCCATCGAGCCGTATTGGCAGAAAGGTCGGTAATGGGGCAGGGCAATCGGCATGTTCTCTTCACGACAACCGATTGCGCTTGGGGCAAGTGCAACTAGATTTACCAGATTGCCAACCTCAGACAGGGAGCCGAGCCTTGAACACGCTAGCACAAGTACAGGCGTTGGAAGCGTCGGTTGCCGAGAAGGTGCTGGGCCAGGCAGCTACCATCCGCCACGTGTTGCTGGGGCTGCTCGCCAACGGCCACGTGCTGCTGGAGAGCCTGCCGGGGCTGGCCAAGACCCGTACGGTCAAGGCCCTGGCCACGCACCTGGAGGCGCAGATGCGGCGTATCCAGTTCACCCCCGACCTGCTGCCCTCGGATATCACCGGCGGTGAGATCCTGCAGCAGTCGGCCGAGGGCAACACCATCAGCTTTCAGCCCGGGCCGTTGTTCGGCAACGTGATCCTCGCCGACGAGATCAACCGCGCCCCGGCCAAGGTCCAGGCCGCCTTGCTGGAGGCCATGGAAGAACGGCAGATTACCGTGGCCGGGCAGAGCTACCCGATGCCCGGGCTGTTCATGGTGCTGGCGACACAGAACCCCATCGAACAGGAAGGGACCTACCCGCTGCCTGAGGCGCAGATGGACCGCTTCCTGATGAAGCTGCAACTCGACTACCCGTGCCCCGAAGACGAAGCCCAGGTGTTGCGCCTGGTGCGCGACGAAGACCAGGCCGACCAGGCGCCTGCTGCGCAACCGTTGCGCCTGGCCCAGCAAGTCATTTTCGACGCTCGCCGCGAGGTGGCGCGTGTGCACGTAGCCCCGGCCATCGACCGCTACCTGGTCGACCTGGTCAATGCCACACGCCATCCAGGCAACCACGATGCCGACCTGGCCCGCTGGATCAACATCGGTGCCAGCCCGCGGGGCGCCATTGGCCTTGACCGGGTCGCGCGTGCGCATGCCTGGCTCGCCGGCCAGGATTTTGTTTCGCCAGACAATGTACGTGCGGTGGTGCACCCGGTGCTGCGCCACCGCCTGCAACTGTCGTACGACGCGATCAGCGATGGCATGGCTGCCGACCAGGTCATCGACAGGCTGTTGGACAAGGTGGCCATTCCCGCCTGACGAGTATGCCCATGCAAGCGGACACCGTAGCCCCGGATGGCTTCGTCCACGTTTCGCTCGCCGAGCTGATGGCGCTGCAGGCGCGCGCCCGGGGCTTGAGCTTCGTCGCGCGCCAGCCGCTGTCGAGCATCCTCTCGGGCAACCATGCCTCGCGTTTGCGCGGGCGTGGCCTGAGCTTCGAAGAGCTGCGCCACTACCTGCCCGGTGATGACCTGCGCCACCTCGACTGGCGGGCCTCGCTGCGCTACGGCAAGGCATTCGTGCGCACCTTCAGTGAAGAGCGCGACCGGCCGACACTGGTGCTGGTGGACCAACGCATGAGCATGTACTTCGGCTCGCAACGCTACTTCAAGTCGGTGAGTGCCGCGCAACTGGCGGCGGTGTGCGCCTGGATGGCCTTGCACGCCAGTGACCGGGTTGGCGGCATGGTGTTTGGCGATCATCACGTGGACTTTGTGCGCCCGCTGCGCAGCCGGGCCCGGGTCGAGGCCCTGTGCAGTGCGGTGGTCAAGGCCAACCACCGGCTCACGGCCTATGCCAGTGATGACGAACACCAGGGGCAACTGGACAAGGTGTTGCGCAGCTGTATCGCCTGTGCCGGGCATGACCACTTGATCTGCATCATTAGCGATTTCGCCGGTATCGGCCCAGGCACCTTGCCATTGCTGCGCCAGTTGAGCCGGCATAACGATGTGATCGCCATCCAGGTGTATGACCCGATTGCCATGCAGTTACCGGAAAAGGGCCGGCTGAATGTGACCCAAGGCGCGCAGCAGGTGGAACTGGAAATTGGCCAGCGCCGGGTCAACCGGCCGTTGGGCGAGTTTCTGGCCGGGCGCCTGCGTGATGTTGCGCAATTGCTGCAACGCAGTCAGGTCCCTTTGCTGACGATCAGCTGTGGTGACGACAGCCTGGAGCAGCTACGCCGGGAGCTGGGCCGCCTGGCCCAGGCAGCACGATGACCGCTGCCGCAGTGCCATCAATCGACCAGCTGCGCGAGCTGGCCCCGGGTTCGCCGCCGTTCAGTTACTGGCCGCAGACCTGGGCGTGGCTGGTGCTCGCACTGCTGATCCTGGCCATCAGCCTGCTGTGGGGCGTATGGCGTTGGCGCCGCTGGCAAGCTGACCGCTACCGGCGTGAAGCGCTGGCGCGGCTCGACCAATTGGCCGCCGTCGAGGCTGGCCAGCGGCTGCAGGCCTTGCGCGAATTGCCCGAATTGCTCAAGCGGGTGGCCTTGTCGATGCCCGGTGCCGGGGCAGTCGCCAACCTGAGCGGCGATGCCTGGCAGGCGTTTCTCGACCGGCACGCCCAGGTACCACTGCCCCAGGGCTTTGCCCAGACCCTGCATTTGCTCGCCTACGCCCCAGAGGCATGGTTGCACACGCTGGATGAGCAGCAGGTGGCGGCGTTGTTCAGTACCAGCCGAAGCTGGATCGAGGGCCACCATGTGGCAGTTTGACTACCCGTGGGTGTTCCTGCTGCTGCCGGCCGGCTGGCTGGCCTATCGGCTGCTGACCCCGTACCGGGAAAGCCGCAGCGCACTGCGGGTGCCGTTTTTCACGGCCATGAGCCGTGCCGTTGGCCAGGAACCACTGCAGCCAGGCGCAGCGGCAGGGCGCTGGCAACTGCTGCTCAATGTGCTGTGCTGGTTGCTGGTGCTGGTTGCCTGCGCCAGGCCGGTTACCGTCGAACGGCCCATCGAGCGCGAACAGCCGATCCGCGACATGATGCTGGCCATCGATATCTCCCAGTCCATGGAGACCACCGACTACACCAACGCCAATGGCGAGCGCAGCGACCGCCTGAGTGTGGTGAAGGCGGTGGTGCGCGACTTCATTGCCCGGCGCAAGGATGACCGGATCGGCTTGATCGTATTCGGAACTGGCGCCTATCCGCAGGCGCCACTGACGCTGGACCACGCCAGCTTGCGCCTGTTGCTCGATGAGGTCGGCATTGGCATGGCCGGGCCGAACACGGCGTTGGGGGATGCCATCGGCCTGACCATCAAGGCCCTGGACAGCGCCAAGGAACAGGAGAAACTGCTGATACTGCTGACCGATGGCAACGACACCGGCAGTGCCATTACCCCGGAGCATGCCGCGCGCTTGGCACGTGACCATGGCATCGTGGTACATACCATCGCAATTGGTGACCCGCAGGCCAGCGGCGACGCCAAGGTCGATCTGGCCACCTTGCAGTCGATTGCCAAAACCACCGGCGGCCAGTTTTTCCGTGCCGAAGACCGCCAGGCCTTGCAGCAGGTGTACGCCACGCTGGACCGGTTGACCCCGCACAAGGTCAAGACCTACAGCCACCAGCCCAAGCGCGATCTGTTCGTCTGGCCGCTTGGGGCAGGGTTGTTGCTGCTGCTGTTTGCTCATTTGCTGGCGTTGCTGCGCTCACGCCTGGCGGGGCGACGCGGCTTGGCCGTGGAGCCGCAGCCATGAACCTGGACCTCAGCGCGCTGCATTTTCTGCGGCCCGGCTGGCTGCTGCTGATACTGCCTGGCCTGTTGTTGCCGCTGCTGTGGCTGCGCCGGCATGATTTGCGGCGCCAGCTCGACGGCATCATCGCCCCGCACCTGGTCGAGCACCTGCTGATCACGCCGCAGGAGCAGCGCCATGCAAGGCCGGTGCATTTGCTCGGCCTTAGCCTGGTGCTCGGCGCACTGGCGGCCGCAGGGCCGACCTGGGAGCAGGACCGCCCGGAATTCGTCGATGACCGTGCGCCGCTGATCGTCGCGCTCGACCTGTCGCCCTCGATGGACGCCGACGATGTGCCGCCCAGCCGCCTGGCCGCGGCCCGGCATACCTTGCATGACCTGGTCATGCGCCGAGCTGGCGCGCGTACCGCGCTGATCGCCTATGCCGGCAGTGCGCACCTGGTGCTGCCGGCCACCGACGATCCGCAGCTGCTCGATACCTTCATCCAGGCGCTGGGCAGTGATTTGATGAACAAACCGGGTAAGGACGCACTCGGTGCTATCGAGCTCGCACTCAAGCTGCTGGCCGCGGAAAACACCCCAGGCACGCTGGTGTTGCTAACCGACGGCGCCGACCCGGCCCAGTTCCCGGCCATTGACCAGCGATTGTCCGGCAGCCAGCTGCAAGTGTTGGTGCTGGCGGTGGGCAGCCAGCCCACCGGGCCATTGCGCGATGCGCAGGGCTTGCCACGGCTCGACCCCGAGGGGCGGCCGGTGCAGGGTGATTTCGATGTCGAGGGCCTCAAGGGCCTGGCCAAGGCCGCTAGTGCACCGCTGGGTAGCCTGTCGCTGGATGACGATGACCTGGACTGGATCGAGTTGCACGCGCAGCGGCACTTCAAGGCTGCCAGCGGCAGCGACGACCAGGTGCATTGGAAGGATGCCGGTTACTGGCTGTGTTGGCCGTTGTTGCTGTTGCTGCTGTTCAGCGTACGCCGGGGCTGGCGTGTGAGCTGGCTGCCGGGTGTGTGTTTGGCGCTGTTGCTGGCGGGTGCGGGTGAGCCGGCACGGGCGGGCAGCCTGGCCGATGCTTTTTTTACCGCCGACCAGCAAGGGCGCTGGGCCCTGGAGCACAGCCGCTTCGCGCAGGCGGCGGCGCGATTCCATGACCCTTACTGGAAAGGGGTGGCCGCTTACCAGGCTTCGGATTACCAGGCTGCCTTGACCAGCCTGGGCAAACTCGACAGCGCACCGGCCTGGTTCTACCAGGGCAACAGCTATGTGCGGCTGTTCAAGTTTACCCAGGCAATCGCTGCCTACCAGCAGGCGCTGCGCCTGCAGCCGGACTTTGCCGAGGCCAAGGCCAACCTGGCCCTGGCCGAAGCCTTGCGCAAGGATTATGAAGACCAGCAGGCGCAGGGCACCCCGGATGAAAAAGCCGACAAGGTGGTTGAAGACCAGACGCCATCTGCCGGCGGCAAGCAACAGCAGCAAGCCAGGCCGCTGGCTGCATCGGACCAGGTCTGGCTGAACAACCTCGGCACCTCGCCGGCGCAGTTTCTCAAACGCAAGTTCGCGCTGCAGGACGCCGCGCGCCAGCCGACCCCACAGGTGGCACCATGATGCGCTGGGCCCTGCTGTTGCTGCTGTGCCTGGCGCGGCCGGGGCTTGCCGCCGACCCCGAGGTGCGGGTACAGGCCCGCCTGGTACCAGACACCCCAGTCATGGTCGGGGCCACGCTCAGCCTGCAGGTGGACCTGCTGGTCGATACCTGGTTCACCGATGCCCCCGTGCTAGCCCCCCTGCAACTGCCGGGGGCGGTGGTCAGCCCGCCCAGTGGCGAGGCTCAGCACCTGAACCAGCAGCTGGATGGCAAGGCCTTCTTCGGCTTGCGCTACAGCTACCAGATCACGCCGACCACGGCGCAGCGTTTCAATATTCCCGCATTAACCTTCCAGCTGCAGCCTGGGCAGGCCAGCGGGCCGGTAACGGTGCAAAGCCCGCCCTTGTCCTTTGAAGCCAAGGCGGTGGCCGCAAGCGGTGACGAGCCCCGGCTGGTGGCCAACGATGTGCAGTTGAGCCAGCGTATCCAGTATTCGCATTCACCGCCGCGGGTCGGTGACAGCCTGACCCGGCACTTGCACATCAGCGCCCAGGGCGCGCAGGCCATGTTGATCCCACCGCCAACTTTTGCCCAGGTCGAGGGGCTCAAGGCTTATGTGCAGACGCCACAGGTGTCACCGCTAAGTGACGGCCGTGGTGGCACGCTGGGCGGGCAGCGCGATGACAGCGTCAACTACGTGATCAGTGCGCCTGGCAACTACCGTTTGCCGGCCATCGAGCTGCACTGGTGGGATGCCGCCACGGGCGCAGAGCACACCGTGTCGGTACCTGCCGTGGACCTGCAAGCCGCCGCTGCGCAGTACCAGGTGCCGTTTTCCCTCACTGAAGATCTGCGGGCCTTGGGGCAGGGCGCTCAGGTCAGGGTTGCCAGCCATTGGCTGGGCCTGCTGGTGCTGCTGCTGGTCGCTGGCCTGGCCTGGGCCACAAGGGCCTGGGCAGTGGCCGCCTGGCAGTGGCTGCAGCGCTGTCGTGCACGGCGCCGACAGGCCTGGCACGACTCGGCAGGGTATGCCTGGCGCCAGGCATGCCGGCAGTGCGACAGCCAGCCGGCGCGGCTGGACGCCATGTACCTCTGGCTTCGTCGTGCCACCGGGCGGCGCACACTGTCGTCAATTGAACATCCCCAGGCCAAGAATTTCGACACGGTTTTGCTAGCCTTCTTCGAAGCCTTCTATGGCACTGGGGCCGATGCTGGCGCAAGCCCTAAAGACCGTCGGCGCCAGTTGCAGCAGCTTCGGAATAACGTTGAAACAAGCGCTATCACCACCCGTGACAGGCAAGGGCTCAACGCGTTGAACCCGTGATAGCACCCCGTTACGCCTGTGCACGTTGCTCAAGGATGGAAGCCTATGCGTCATTTGCCGGCCAGAGTCGCTCACGTACGTGGCCTGTTGTACCTGTTGCTGGCCCTGCTGCCGCTGTTGGCGCAGGCGGCCGAACCCTTGCCGGCCTGGCGCGACGGGCCGACGCGCACGGCTATCGTCGCCTTCGTCGATGCCGTGAGCAAACCGGGCGGGCCGGATTACGTTGCGCCTGCCGAGCGCATTGCCGTGTTTGACAACGACGGCACCCTGTGGAGCGAGCAACCGATGTACTTCGAGGTTTTGTTCGCCATCGACGAGGTCAAGCGCCTGGCACCTGCTCACCCACAGTGGCGTGAACAGCAGCCGTTCAAGGCGGTGCTGGACAACGACCACCAGGCATTGGCTGCACAGGGCATGGACGGCATCCTCAAGATCGTTGCCGCCACCCATTCGGGCATCAGCAGCGACGACTTCATCGCCCGCAGCCGCAGCTGGCTGGGCAGCGCAAAACACCCGCGCAGTGGCAAGCCATACACCGAGATGGTGTTCCAGCCGATGCTGGAGCTGCTCGACTACCTGCGTGCCAACGGCTTCAAGACTTATATCGTTTCGGGCGGCGAGGTGGCCTTCATGCGTGCCTTTGCCGAAGAGGTCTATGGCATCCCGCCCGAACAGGTGATCGGCACCACCCTGGCGGCCAGCTTCCAGGACCAGCAAGGCAAGCTGAGCATCCAGCGCCTGCCCAAGGTGCTGCACAACGACGACGGCCCCGGCAAACCGGTCAGCATCGACGCAATCATTGGCAGGCGGCCGATTTTCGCCTTTGGCAATTCTGACGGCGACCTGCAGATGTTGCAGTGGACCATGGCCGGACAGGGCCGGCGCCTTGCCGGGCTGGTGCACCATACCGATGCCCAGCGGGAGTGGGCCTATGACCGCAAGAGCAACGTCGGGCGCCTGGACAAGGCGCTTGACCAGGCACAGGCGAAGGGCTGGACGGTAGTAGACATGGCGCGCGACTGGCGCCGCGTATACCCCTTCGACACACCATGAACATTGATAACCCAACCGCAGGAGCACTTGGCCCAGTTGGTGGTCGGTACACCTAGTGCGCGAAGTCGTGGACTACAGCAGTACGTGAAACGGAGAGCGTAGCTATGAAGTCCAGTAGAGCATGGTTGTCGGCGGCTGCCCTCGCAGCCACGGCAACGTTCGGCGCGGGCCTGGCCAGCGCGGCAGACAAACCCAACATTCTGGTGATCTTTGGCGATGATATCGGGCAGACCAACATCAGTGCCTATGGCAAAGGTGTGGTGGGCTACCAGACCCCCAACATCGACCGCATCGCCAAGGAAGGCATGATGTTCACCGACTACTATGCCGAGAACAGCTGTACGGCAGGGCGCTCCACGTTCATTACCGGGCAGGCGACCCTGCGTACCGGTCTTTCCAAAGTGGGCATGCCGGGCGTGCCGGTGGGCTTGCAAGCGCGCGACGTCACCATCGCCCAGGCGCTCAAGGCCCATGGCTATGCCACTGGGCAGTTCGGCAAGAACCACCTGGGCGACCGTGACGAGTATCTGCCCACCAACCACGGTTTCGACGAGTTCTTTGGCAACCTCTATCACCTCAATGCCGAAGAGGAACCAGAGCGCCCGCGCTGGCCCAAGGATGACACCGAGTTCACCAAGGCCACTTCGCCGCGCGGGGTAATCAAGTCCAGTGCCGACGGCAAGGTCGAGGACACCGGTGCGCTTACCAAGAAACGCATGGAAACCATCGACGACGAGACCACCCAGGCGGCAATCAACTTCATCGAGAAGCAGGCCAAGGCCGACAAACCGTTCTTCGTCTGGATGAACACCACGCGCATGCACGCCTTTACCCATGTACGTGAGTCCATGCGCGGGCAGGCCGGCATGATCGACAATGAGTATGCCGATGGCATGCTCGAGCACGACGGCGATGTCGGCAAGTTGCTCAAGACCCTCGATGACCTGAAGATCGCCGATAACACCATCGTCGTCTATACCACCGACAACGGGCCGAACCAGTGGTCCTGGCCGGATGCCGCGACTACACCGTTCCGCAACGAGAAGAACTCCAACTGGGAAGGTGCCTACCGGGTGCCGGCGATAGTCCGCTGGCCCGGCAAGATCAAGGCCGACACGGTCAGCACGCAGATGTTCTCGGGGCTGGACTGGTTCCCTACGTTGCTTGCGGTAGCCGGGGACACGGACATCAAGGAACGGCTGCTCAAGGGCGCTGACGTGGGTGGCAAGAACTTCAAGGTGCACCTCGACGGCTTCAATCAGCTGGACTACCTGACCGGCAAGGCCGACAAGGGCCCACGTGACGAGTTCTACTACTTCAACGACGATGCCGAGCTGGTCGGCATGCGCTTCAAGGATCTCAAGGTGGTTTACTGCGAACAGCGCGCACCCGGTGGTCTGCAGGTATGGAGCGAGCCGTTTACCTGCCTGCGAGTGCCGAAGCTGTTCGACCTGCGCCAGGACCCTTACGAGCGCGCCGATATCGTTTCCGACCAATACTACGACTGGCTGACCAAAAACGACTACCTGGTGTTCCAGGCCACACAGAAAGCGGCCAAGTTCCTCCAAACCTTCGTCGAGTACCCACCTAGCCAGCGGCCTGCGAGCTTCAGCATCGATCAGGTACGCAAGGACGTTGACAAGAAGATCGAGGAGAAAATGAACAAGCAATAAGCCCATGCAGGAGCGGCGGTGCGGCGCCGCTCCTGCAACGCTTGTACCGATACCCCCTCAATTGACAAGGCGTTTGCCCATGGCCTCAGCCGCAACACCGTCTGCTGTCACCTCAAGTACCTCTACCAAGGCACGCATGCTGATGGCGTTACCTGCCGCCTTGCTGTTCCTTTCCGGTACCGCAGGCCTGGTTTACCAGGTGCTGTGGATCAAGCAACTGTCGCTGGTGGTGGGTGTGGAAGTGCATGCCGTGGCCACCGGCATCAGTGCCTTTTTTGCTGGCCTGGCCCTGGGCGGCCTGTTGTTCGGCCGCTGGGCTGACCGGCTGCGCCGGCCAGTACGTTTGTACATGATGCTGGAGCTGGCCGTGGCCGTGCTGGGCATTGCTGCAACCCTGGGGCTGGCGCATGCGGCGGGGCCGTTCGCACGCCTTGAAGCCAGCGCAGGCCTGTTGGCCTGGTGCTTGCCGTTTGCCCTGGTCGGTATTCCCGCGTTGCTCATGGGTGGCACCTTGCCGGTGCTGGTGCGCGCACTGCAACCGGCGACCGGGCAACTGGCAGAAGCGGGTGGGCGCCTGTACGCCGCGAACACGGCCGGCGCCATCGCTGGCACTTTGCTGGCAGCGTTCGTCCTGTTACCGCAACTGGGCGTCACTGGCAGTGCCTGTGCGGCTGCAACACTGAACCTGCTGGCGGCCCTGGGCGCCTGGTCGGCCTGCCGGCGCGAAGCTGCATTGCCGCCGATGGCCGGCGTATCCGGCGTGCCCCGCAGTACGCAGGCGCGGCTGGCCATCGGCCTGTATTGCCTGGCCGGGGGCGTGGCGCTGGGCTACGAAGTGGTCTGGAGCCAGTCGATCGTGCCGTTCATGAGTACCCGCGCCTTTGCCTTCGCCGTGGTGCTGGCCACTTATTTGACTGGCCTGCTGGCCGGTAGCGCGCTGTATGCCCGGCGTGCCGACCGCATTCGCGACCCCTGGGGCCTGTTCGGCTTGCTGATTGCCGTCGCCGGGTTGCTGGCTGTACTGCAGATTGCCGGGCTTGGGCGTTGGCTGGTGGTCGTGCAGACTCAGGCAGAAGCCTTCGTTCTGCAACTGTCCGGCAGCGAGCTGGCGGGTATGTGTGCACGTTTTGCCATCGCGGCAGTGGCCATGGTGTTGCTACCTACAACGCTGCTGGGCGCGGCATTCCCGCTGGCCTTGCGCCTTGCAGTGGACAGCGGCCATGTTGGTCGCGATGTCGGCGCTGTGGTGGCGCTGAACACCTTGGGCGGCATTGTCGGGGTGCTGCTGACGGGTTTTGTGCTGGTGCCGCAGCTTGGCCTGGTACGTGCGTTGGGAACGCTGGCCAGTGTGGCGGCGTTGATTGGCCTGGTGGCGGCCTGGCGCGGCGTGGGCGTGAGCCGCCCGCTGGCGGCTACGGTGGCAGGGGTGGCGCTGGTCACCCTGCTCGCGGCAGCCTTCACGCCACCCCAGCGCCTGGCCGAGTTGCTGCCGGGGGCACGTAACGGGCAGTTGGTGTATTACCACGAAGGCAAGGGCGGCACGGTGGCGGTGGTCACCCAGGGGCGCCAGGGCCAGACATTCAGCCGCCTGTATATCCAGGGCGTGTCCAACACCGGCGATGCCATGCCGTCATTGCGTTACATGCGCCTGCAGGCGCTGCTGCCGCTACTGATCCACAAAGGTGAGCCGCGTTCTGCACTGGTGATCGGTTTTGGTACCGGCATCACCGCCGGGGCCATGTTGCGCTACCCAGGCCTGGAGCGGCCAGTGGTGGCCGAACTGCTGCCGGAGGTGCTGCAAGCTGCGCCCTTGTTCAAGGGCAATTTTGCCGCTGTTGTCGACCCACGGCTGGACATTCGCCTGCGTGACGGCCGCCGTGAGCTGCTGCGCAGCGAACAGCGCTATGACCTGGTAACGCTGGAGCCTCCGCCACCCTCGGCGGCCGGCGTGGTCAACCTGTATTCCAGCAACTTCTACCAACTGGCGGCTTCTCGCCTGCAGCCCAACGGGTTGGTTGCCCAATGGCTGCCCTTACCAACCCAGAATGACGAAGACAGCCGGGCACTGGTGCGCAGTTTCATCGACGTGTTCCCCCACGCCTCGCTGTGGACCACCGAGTTTCACGAGATGCTGCTGATTGGCTCGCTGCAGCCGCTGCAGTTGAACGTGCCGCGTATCCGTGAACGGCTGGCGCAACCGGCAGTGGCTGCGGCCCTTGCCGAGGTCGGGATCGACTCGCCGCAAGCCTTGCTGGCCACCTGGGTTACCGACCGCAGCGGGCTTGAGCGCTACGCGGCAGACGCCCTGGCGGTTACCGATGACCAACCGCGCATCGAGTACGCCAACTGGGTGCGGCCACGGGAAATCACCCGGGTCCTGCCAGCGTTGCTGGCGTTGCGTACACCTGTACCGCTGGAGGGGGCGGAGCCGGCCTTTGCCAGTGCGGTCAACGACCAGTGGCAGACCTTGCAGCGGTTCTACAGCCTCAGCCTGCACGCTTACAACGGCAATCGTCAGGCCTGGGCCCGGGAGGCCCGCGAGCTGGCGCGCAGTGACGGCAATAACCCGTATTTCCGCTGGTTCCTCGGCCCTGGGCAGTAAACCCGTGCTATCACTACCTGCATGACGTTTGTCACACGGCCCGGGAATTTCATGATGAAGCGCGTTTACTGCCTGATCCTGCTGCTGTTGATCGTGAGCCCGGTGTTCGGGCAGGGCATCCAGATCGTCGGCAGTGCCACCGATGGCGTGCCCGGTGAGCCTGCCGAACTGACCATTGCCAACCGTAGCATCATCACCTTTCGTGCCACCTTGCTGGGCGAAACACCTGCGGCGCGGGCGCAGCGGGCCACGGCGGTGATCGACGAAGCCTTGCGCGGTACTGACGAGCTCAAGGTCAGTGTCGACACCATTCTCAACAGCCACCTGGTGCTGCTTGGCGGGCGGCGTGCCTTCATCGTTGCGCCGCAGGACCTGGGCCTGGACGGCGGCGATACCCGCGAAGCGGCTGAGCAGGCAGCCACACTGCTGCGCCAGGTGGTCGATGAAACCGGCCAGGCGCGCAGCTTGCGGTTCTTGTCAAAGGCCGTCGGCTACTCGGTACTGGCCACGCTGATCTACCTGGCCCTGCTCAAAGGCACCAACCTGTCGCGGCGCAAGCTGCAAGGCCTGTTGCCGCAACTGATGCGCGAGCGCGCCCGGCAGATACGGCTGGGGCAGATGCCGCTGTTCGACATGCAGTTGGTCTACACCTTGATCGAACGCCTGCTGCGTCTGCTGCACTGGAGTGTGGTGCTGTTGCTGAGTTACCAGTGGCTGAGTTTCGTGCTGTCGCAATTCCCCTACACCCGCCCCTGGGGGGAAAGCCTCAACCTGTACCTGATCGACTTGTTGCGCTATCTGCTGCAGGGCATCCTGCATGCGATACCCGGCATTGCCGTGGCCATCATGATTTTCTTCATTGCCCGGGGTATCAGTGGCTTCAGCCGCCGCCTGCTGGAGCGTATGGCCCGGCCAGGCAACATCAAGTGGCTGACCGAAGAAACCCTGCAACCCACCACACGGCTGACCTCGCTGGCCATCTGGTTGTTTGCCCTGGTAATGGCCTACCCGTACCTCCCGGGCTCGGGTACCGATGCCTTCAAGGGCTTGTCGGTGCTGCTCGGCCTGATGATCTCGCTGGGCGCCTCCAGCGTGGTGGGGCAAGCGGCTGCGGGGCTGATCCTGACCTACTCACGTACCCTGAAGGCCGGCGAGTATGTGCGGGTTGGCGAGAACGAGGGCACGGTGACCGAGGTCGGCGTGTTCAACACCACGATTCGCACCGGCCTGGGCGAGGTGTTGACCTTGCCCAACTCGATGATCACCGGCTCGGTGACACGCAATTATTCACGGGTGGTGCAGGGCCGCGGCTACATTGTCGACACCGTGGTGACCATCGGTTATGACACGCCCTGGCGCCAGGTGGAGGCAATGCTGGTGGAGGCTGCCACGCGCACCGACGGCATACTGCAAAAGCCCAGGCCGCAAGTGTTCCAGACCGGCCTGTCAGACTTCTACCCGGAATACCGCCTGGTGGCGCAAGCGGTGCCGAGCGAGCCCCGGCCGCGGGCAGAGCTGCTGAGCCTGTTGCACGCCAACATACAGGATGTGTTCAACGAGTACGGCGTGCAGATCATGTCGCCGCACTACCTGGGCGACCCCGCCCAGGAAAAGTGGGTGCCGCGCGAGCAGTGGTTTACCGCACCTGCTCGGGCTCCAGGTGTTGGTCAAGAGGGTGAGTAGTGCCCAGCCTGGTGCCGCGCTGCTCGCCGATCAACAACTTACACCAGACTGGCCCTTGGAATTTTACTAAGCCCCCCCCAAAAAAAAACCGTATCCAGCGGTGGACTGCAGTACATAACAACGATCAGAAGAAACTCCTACTACGGGGCTCACTCAAACGTCATGATCATCGCTGTGATCAGCGGACAGTCTATCGAACTCAATATTTATAGAACCACAAAAGATTTCTTTAGATCGACGATTTCGCTAAAACCTGCGATGAAAGGAAAATGCTGAGCCGAACTCCGTGTTATATCCTGAGCGTGGCCGTTCTTGTGGGCATCAAACCAAACCTTATTTTCACAATAGCCAAGAGGTTTATCGATTGATAGCGATATGCCTTGCATATTTTGATCGGTCTGCTTCGCTAGTTACTAGTCACATCAGTGTCTACTGAATCCACCGCATGGACCTACCGCATGGGGGACAGGGCGAGATGCCCTTCGTGCCATGCAAGCCCCCTGAGGCACCGGGCCGTGAGCCAAACAGTAGAACAGTGCCCTGTGCAATTCACACAAGGGCAGGGAGTCTCGTATGCGTCAGATATACCAGTCCCGGCTATGCTATGCTGCGATTATTTCTATGCTGTTGTCACTTTCAGGTTGCTCTACATGGTCTTCGCGCGACTTGCTGAGTGGGCGGCAGGTGCGTGTCAAGACAATTCCGCCGAGTTGTTTTAAGCTGCAGCCTACTCCCGCAGTTCAAGGTAGCGCTGTTGTAGTTTTGAAAGCGGCGTTCAAGCGTGTTCGCACCGGCACACCGATGGTTTTTTCCGAGTTGGAGCCTCGCGTCCAGATGGCAATGAAAGACAAAGTCGGTGCACCCATTTTGCATGTCGAACTGGAGTCATTGGTAAAACCCGATACGCCAGGAGTGGACGCCCCCTCAGCGAACAACCAGTTGCAGGAAGCGAAGCTGGAACTGGCACGGAAAGAGAAGGTCAAGGTGGCAGCACGAGATAACTCGGCCATCAGGATTGATACTGTCGAGCAAGAGTTGGCAAAACGTATTCCGTGGCTCATCGATGGGTCACAAGTCTATGTAGTCCAGCAAAGCAGAATGCCGGGCGCGGACCAGGCCGCAAGGGCCGGGCTCGACGTGATCAAACTCATGGTCGACAAGAAAGCGAGATTGTTGGCAGTCAATACCAGTGAGCGCATCACCACGTTCGGTCCGGCCGATCAATCGAGGATACGTCCTTCGATGCAGCAATTTGCCAGCTTCGAACCCTTTCGTCTGGTCACTTTGCTGACTGCCAGGCAGATCATGGAGGAATTGAAGGCTTCCGAGCCAAAAGAGACGCCCAAGCTGATCGCTCTCGTGGCGACCTTCAATGCGTCGGTGTTTCTCGCGACGTACTTCGACGAATACTTTCGTGCCGGACAATTCGTACAAGTCAGCGTCAATCAGCAGACGCTGGAGGATGACGTCATTCAACAGTTCGAGAGCAAGTTGAAGACCCCCCTGACAGATGGCGAAAAGAACCAGCTTCGTCAGGCCGTGGACAACGTTTGCAAGAATTCACCAGACCATTGCACGGCCCTGCCGGCACTGGGCAGCCAAGGCTTCACTACGCTGTTCGGACAAAGTATCCAGTTTGGAGGTATTTCCGTCGCATTCGATGGTGCATCGCCAAAGGCACCCTGGAAACCTACGATCAGCACGCCCTCAGTAGGCGTGCTCGGACCGCAGTTGATGCAAGTGTTGGTCGAGGCAATGTTTGACGCTAACGGTCAGCACCCACCGGGATTGAAGACTTCGACGGCCTGCGCCAAAAACCTGTTCCAGGTCGATGATTACAATGAACCGCAATGCGTTGAACCGAGCCGGGCTGACGCCAAGTGGGAGAGAACCAATCGGCTGGGAAATGCAACACAGGCGCTGGTCACTGCGGGTGTAGGCACGCTGATCCGTGGCGCCAACATTGGCGCTTTGAACAATGAGGCGGTCGCCAATACGGTTGAAACCTTTGCTGGTGTCACGATGCGCAAGGCGGCTCAACAGGTGATGTGGTTCTGCAATGCGCCAACTTCTGTGAGTGTGGAGGCGCCGTGAAGCATCGAATCGTCGCAAACCGTTGTTCAGTGCTGACCATTCACGTTGAGCAGCATCTTCATACGTTAGGCACGCGATCACTGTGGGACCGCCGCACTGCCGCTTCGACAAGGGTCCACACAAGATTTTTCGTATAGAGCCTGATCTCGGGGAGACGCGTATGGCCCGCTACTGGATATTGACGTTACTGCTTCTGGTCTCCGATTGCCGCGCTGCGTTCGCAGCCGCTGAGCCATCGGAACCTGCATCAATACCGACCTTCCAGTTCCTGGGGATTGGCGGCTATCTGGTACGCTGGCGTGGAGAGGCTCTACTGATAGCGCCGCTGTTCAGTCATCCCTCGCCATTTTCGCTTTCAATGAAGCCGGATGAGATAAAACTCTCACAAAAGATGCCGCCGGCCGACGATGTCACCATGCTCCTGATCGGCCATGCCCATTACGATCATTTGCTTGATGTGCCCTGGATCATGCAGCACCGTGCGCCAAACGCCATTGCATATGGCTCGGTCACGGTTGGGCGTATCCTGCGCGCGGTCATCGCACCAGAACGTGTGGTCGATGCCCAGAGCAAGATGGCGAGGGTACAGAACGGCAAACCGGCGGAGAAGGGAACCTGGATCTACTCCACCCAGCGGCATTTTCGTGCGATGCCGATTCAGAGCATGCACGCGCCACATTTTGCCGGTTACACCTTGGCCAGTGGCAGTTATGACAAGGATGCCGACCTGACCGAGCTGCCCTCGACGGCACTGGGCTGGAAGCAAGGCCAGGTGCTTGCGTGGATGATCGACCTGCTCAATGATGCAGGCGAGCCGGTTCTGCGGCTTCACTATCTGGACTCGGCAAGCAGTCCACCCTTCGGGTTGCCAGTGCTCCAGGGCGACGGCAAACCTGTCGATGTACAGATACTGGCGGTGAGTTCCTGGCAGAACGTCGACGATTATCCGAGTGCGCTGCTCGCCAGCACCAAGCCGCGTCTGGTCGTGCTTGGCCATTGGGAGAACTTTCTGGTCGATGATGCCAAGGGGGCTGAAGACCTGCCTTTGCAGCAGATTGGCGACCTGATCAAGGCCACCTGCCAAAGCGCGCCGGGCGCGAAGGTAATCAAGCCTCAACCGCTTGACTTGATAACGCTGCCCTCGCTTAAAGATGCAACCGTGAATGCAGATCAAGAAGGAACTGATTCAATGCCCAACCTGTGCGGGCCGTAATTGTTTCCCGAAAAATGTCACGGCCACTGGGGCCCTTCCCGTTGGCTGACGGATCTGAGCCACTACATCACGTGTTTTAGCTCGGATCGCAAAGGCTTTGGATATGCCCTACATGGGGTGACCAGTACTCTTTCATCTGAAGGGCAGGTATGGGTCGAAAGCGGCGAGTGACTGCTTTCGACCCATAGCGGACTGTCGTAAGCGAGCGTTCGCGGTTCATCTCTGCCTCTGGAAAGCCCTGCATCTCGCTGAGCTTCCTGACTAGGCATATAGGGCGCGTCTCAGAGTCTCAGAATTTGTCGCGTCTGCGTGACTCCATTCATCACCGCTTGGAGCCCCTGCCGAATCCCCGCCCATCGTAGTGCTCAAAGTTTCCGCAGGGCGCGCGTTAAACGTCGAAAACAGTCTTGGGGGAAGTCGACACTAGGTAAGAAGAATGATTTTTCCGATGTGTTGCCCATCTTCCATGAATTTGTGTGCTGCACGTGCTTCAGTCAAACTAAACGCTTTGCAAAGCCGGGGCTTAATTTGACCATTAATGATATACGGCCAAACTTGGCTTTCAAGTTCGTCGATAATTAATTTTTTCTCATCATGAGTGCGCGATCGCAAGGTAGAACCAATGTGAGTAAGGCGTTTCACAAGAAGCTGGAAGTAATTTACAGTCGCCGAAGGACCTTTCATTAGTCCGATCTGGACGATGCGGCCATTCATCGCTGCTACTTGGAAATTCCGATCAACATAGTCACCCCCGATGATATCTACAACAATGTCGACGCCCCGGCCTTCGGTTTCCAGCAAGACCTCCTTTACAAAATCCTGCTCTGTATAATTTATAGGGTGATGGGAGCCAAGTTCACGGCTGATAGCTTGTTGCTCCTGGTTCTTAACCGTGGTGAAGATTTTCGAGGCTCCGAATGCTTTAGCAAGCATGGTCGCAGTTGTACCAATTCCAGAGGCACCACCGTGGATCAGCACCGAATCACCTGCTTTCAATTGCCCCCGCTGAAACAGATTGGTCCAGACAGTCATGAAAGTTTCCGGCAGCGCCGCCGCCTCTTCCAAACTCAAACCTGCAGGCAGATGCAGTGTTGTACGCTCATCAGCGGCAGCGTATTGGGCATAGCCTCCGCCAGGTACCAGGGCCATGACTTTGTCGCCAATGACGAAATTAGTTACCTTGGAACCCATGGCTACTACTTCGCCCGAAACCTCTAGCCCGGGAATGTCGGAGGCGCCAGGCGGTGGATCATATAACCCTTTTCGCTGAAGTACGTCAGGCCCATTAACGCCTGCAGCATGCACCTTGATCAGTATCTCCTGATCCTTCGGGCAAGGAATCGGCCGCGTGGTAGGTACCAGCATATCTGGTCCTCCAGGCTGGCTGATTTCGATAGCAATCATATGAGATGGAAGTTTGGTAGGGTTCATACTCTGAATCTCAGCATAAAATAATGCGGCATGGAAATTCCGATATGTCCACAGTTCGCTTTAACACGAGGAAGTCGACGTAGGTCAAAATGGCCAAAAAGGAGCCAGGATAAAGACCTGGCTCCTATGGCTAATCAGCCTCGAATAAAGGCAAGGAGATCGGCGTTGATTGTATCGGCTTCAGTGGTTGGCATCCCATGTGGATACCCAGGGTAAATTTTCAGCGTGCTGTTCTGAAGCAGCTTTGCAGAAAGAACGCCAGCATCCTCGTATGGAACAATCTGATCGTCATCACCATGCATAACCAATACCGGGATGGTGATTTTTTTCAGATCTGCGGTGAAGTCCGTTTGCGAGAATGCGACGATTCCGTCGTAATGAGCTTGGGCACATCCCATCATGCCTTGGCGCCACCAGTTCCAAATGACACCTTCTGAGGGCTTCGCACCTGGACGGTTGTAGCCATAGAAGGGTCCCGCCGGCACGTCATAGTAAAACTGCGCGCGATTGGCCTTGAGCTGGGCTTGGAGATCGTCGAAAACCTGCTTGGGCAAACCACCCGGATTGCTATCAGATTTCACCATCAGTGGTGGTACAGCGCTGATGATGGCAGCCTTGAGAACGCGGTCTTCACCATGACGGGCAATGTAATGCACCACTTCCCCGCCACCGGTGGAGTGACCGACATGAATGGCTCCTTGAGTACCGAGATGATTGACCACCGCAGCCACATCGTCGGCATAGTGGTCCATGTCGTGACCGTCCCACACTTGGCTTGAGCGTCCATGACCCCGTCGATCGTGGGCCACGACCCTGAAGCCTTTGGCGAGGAAGAACAGCATCTGGGCGTCCCAGTCATCAGCGCTGAGCGGCCAGCCATGATGGAAATGGATTACCTGGGCATCCTTGGGCCCCCAGTCTTTGTAGAAGATTTCAACTCCGTCCTTTGTCGTGACGTTTCCCATGTTTGCGTCTCCTAAATTCGGTGGAGTTCGGTGAACGCCGCATAGCAGCCATCACCGCTTGTTACGCGAGTATTGCTCCTTCTTTTTTTGGTGATCTGAGGCTCATGCTGCTTGCTAAGCCTTCTGGTGCGTGACCACCTACTCCTCCCATGCCCCTGAACGGTGTCAATCTTCAGGGAGCCTTCCTTGGTCAATCAGAGTATTCGTCCTTTGGTCACTGTAAGGTTAAAGTTGGCTTTAAGGTCAAGCCTTAAAGATCAGAGTGAGGATAGGCCAGCTCGAAATGCTGCCCCTTCGGTACAGATGAATGGACGGCTGCAGCAGACAGTCGGCGCAGAGAAAGATCAAAGCTTTTTGAGCATCATCACTGACTCGGGTGGAAAACTTCGATTGACATTGAAGTTTGCTTGAACGTTACGCTCCCGGGACCGCTGACACCTGCAATCCGTCGCTATGCGACAGTGCTTCATCGCTCGCCTCTAACCGATAGAGCGGCCATCCGCAGGATGGTCACCGTTCAGGTTTTGGCGAGTAGACCGAGACGGAGATCGAGATGTGAGGAACAAGTTTCTTGGTGATGGTCAGCTACTAAGCTTTTGGTCATGAACGAATCAGGAAAACGATGGCATGGGATCAAAAATCAATACGCCAGCTGAGATGCGCTGGATGATCTACGGCGCTAACGGTTATACGGGGGAGCTCATTGCTCGCGAGGCCGTACGCCGAGGCTTTAGGCCCATTGTGGCCGGACGTAACCGGGAAAGTATTCAAGCGCTTGCCAATGAATTGGGGTTGGAGTTTTGTGCATTCGGGCTTAGTGATGCTTCATTGCTGGCTGATCAGATCCAAGGCCAGTCGCTAGTTCTGAACTGTGCCGGCCCATTCTCGGCCACTGCGGCACCAATGATGGATGCCTGCTTGCGCTCTGGCGCCCACTATCTCGACATTACAGGAGAGATTGCCGTATTCGAGTTGGCACAATCGTTAAGCAAGCGAGCCGAGCAAGCCGGTGTCATACTTTGTCCTGGCGTGGGCTTTGACGTGATCCCGACCGACTGCGTCGCAGCCGCGTTAAAAGCTGCGCTTCCCGACGCTACGCACCTATCGCTAGGCTTTGACTCTCGATCGGGATTTTCTCCAGGAACTGCGAAGACCTCGGTCGAAGGCTTGGCGCAAGGCGGTAAAGTGCGCCGCGACGGCAGAATCGTAAGTGTGCCACTAGCCTACAAGGTGCGCAGGATAGACTTTGGCGACGGTGAGAAAGATGCCATGACTATCCCCTGGGGCGATGTATCCACCGCTTACCACACCACCGGAATTCCCAACATTGAAGTCTTCATTCCGGGCTCACCAAGCATGATCACCAACGCCAAACGCGCTAACTATTTCCGGCCGCTGCTTGGATTAGCCTGGGTGCAAAGGTTGATCAAGGCGCGTATCGCCAGAACAGTGAAAGGGCCTAGCGAGGAAAAGCGTGCCCTTCAGCCTACTTTCGTCTGGGGTGAGGTTGTGAACGCGCGCGGACAAAAGAAGACCGCCAGAATCCGCACTGCAAATGGCTACAGTTTGACGATTACTGGCTCACTGGCGGTCGTGGAGTATCTGATGAAGTCTAAACCCGTGCCTGGCACCTATACACCCGCCAAACTGGTTGGCTCAATGTTGGTAAGCCAGCTGCCGGAATCGAGTCCTCTCCAGATCAGCTAGCTCAGAATGCCACAGCCAAGGCGGGCCAGAAGTCCGTCTCAGCGGCTACCAAGCTCATTCAAGATTTGAGTCAGTCCTTGACGGTAGGTCGTGACTTTGAAATCTGGAAAACGCTGCTTGTACTTCGAGGAGTCGAACAGGTTGTCGTGCTCGTACCGTGGCAACAGCTCCCGCAGCTCACGAACTTGCTTGGATATCAGGCCTACAGCTGTCAGGGTCAATTTACCTAGAACTTTATAAGTAGCGTCCTTACCGAAAATCTGAGAAGCGAGCGTGACAAATTGCTTGTAGGTGGGCCGTTCGTCGTCACACGGAAGGTGCCAGGTTTGCCCGTATGCATCCGTTGTATTCCCCAGAGCTGCCAGTGCCCGACTTGCATCCGGAGTCCAGATGAGGGTTCGCTGAGTATCGTCCCGCACGGGGACCCGAGGTGTCTTGCCGGCCTTTAGGTTGTCGATAACCAAGGTGTTAGTAATGCTTTGCGTCTTGCCTGGCCCATAAAATTCCGGAGCTCGCCCTATGACGACAGGAATGTCGCCTCGCTCCATCTCCTGCAACACCATCGATGCCATTTGCGCACGAACCTGCCCTTTACGACCGACCGGTTCGAAGGGCGTGCTCTCCGTCAGTAGACGATCATCCTGCGGATACATATACGTGTTGTCGAAATAGACGAAGCTGGCATCGGATGCGCGAGCCGCATCAAGAGCGTTCCGCAGCATCACTGGAAACTGTGTTTCCCAGAGCTGTGTATCTGGCGGAAGTCCGGCTGTGAAATAAACGATGCTGCTACCCTTGACGGCCTTGGCTGCCTGGCTAGCGTCGAGTAAGTCAGCTGCAACCAGCGTGTCAGAGTCGCTGACTTTGCGCGGATTACGACTGACCAGCCTGATATCTTCGGTAAATGTCCGGTTCAGTTCCCGTGCCAGCTCTATGGCAATCTGGCCAGTTGCGCCTAAAACGGTTTGCATTTGGTCTCCTGGAAACCTCAGTAGAAGGCTTCTCTCTACTAACTGCGATGATGATGGCCCGATGCTTGTGCCGGCCGCGACGCTGTGGCTGCCGCCCTTGAGCGCAATAGGGCAAGGTTCTCGTAGCCCAGGCACTGACCTTAAGCTTAAAGTAAACCTTAAGGTCAAGTCCTTATCGTACGTATACCCGATCAGAGTAGGCGCAGGATGATAGGTTGGGCCGATTTGATGAGGCCTAGGATCGTAGATCCGTAATCAAGTTGGCTCTTTAGTGATCACGGGGTTAAAGTGAGCTTTAAGGTCAGAACTTTCGTGAAGGTGTGGTATGAGAATTGGAGAGCTTGCGAAAATCACGGGCCTTGCCCCTTCGCGCATCCGTTTTTACGAGGCAAGCGGACTGATTCAATCAGTTGAGCGCAAGGCCAATGGCTACCGCGACTATTCAGATGATGCAGTCTGGATACTGGAGATGATTACCAGCGCCCAGGCAGCAGGGTTTACCTTGGATGAAATCCGGCACCTGTTGCCGGTGAGTTCGCAAGGTTGGCGTCATGACGAACTACTTTCCGGATTGAAGCGCAAGGTCGACGAGATCGAGGTGTTACAGCAGCGCTTGGCTCGCAACAAGGAGCAGTTGCTGATGGTGATCGACGGCATTGAAAGCAAGCCGGACGGAATGCCGTGCGTGGATAACACCCAACGTGTGCTTGGCCGTCTGCGCGAGGAGATCGCTTTGAACAGGGTGAGCGCTTCACCAACCAAATGAAGCATGCCAACGTCTGTTGGGAAGTAGAGCGCCGGCTCAATGGCCGGCGCGGATATAGCGTTCAGTCACCGCTATTCAATGCTGCCAGCGGCTTCGGAGCATAGAGGGCGCTCTGGAACTCTGGCACATATTCGTATTTCACCATCTTGCCCAGCTTCAAAGAGCGGATGTAAGTCGACAGGCTACCATCGCCGAGCACCAGACGCGCTGAGTCAGCGCTCATGCTCGATCCATGACGGGTCTGCCGAGACGTCGCATAGCCATAGCTCAACTGGCCGGCATGGTCGAGATTGGTAAAGCTGTTGGTCACCAAGCCGGCTTTACTGGAAACGTCGTCGAGCTTTTTTGCCTTAAAGACGACATCGATATTGCCAGTCTGCGCGTCGACGATGTCATAGGACACGGTCGCGGCATCCTCTCGGCGGTTAATCTCTGTCAGCCATTTCGGCAGGTTGTAGCCCACTACACCGCGGACACGGGCAAGCTCGGTGTTCACCGGCAATTTGAGCACGTAACCCCAGAAGTCCTTGGACATGGATTGTCCGATCAAGCTGAATGGCCCGAGATTGGACTTACCTGGTTTGTTGGTGATGATCGACAAAGCAATTTCGTTGTAGCTGTCGTTGTCGCAATAATCGTATGTGTAAGCCGTGAAAGCTATCAAGCCGCGGCCTGGCCATACCTGCAGTGGTTGCACGTGTTTGAGCACTTCAGCGGGCATCAAGGCGCGCAGGCGGTCGATGTCTGCCGTGTAAACGGCAGTAACCCGGCTGTTCATATAGTAGAAATTAGGCGAGTACGACTCAAAGCCTATGTCGACCTTGGTTTTTTTCAGGCCTTTGAACCAACTGAGGTCCATGCCTGGCGCTTCGGCCTGGATCACCGACAGGGGAGGGTTGGAGCGGTATCGGTCATACAAGCCGCCTTTGACGACGGGTACCTGGTGGCCTGCGATATCTATCATCGTGGTTTCGGCATGCTTTGGGATGCCGGTAGTGTCCGCCATGGTGGAGTTGGCTAAGGGCGTCAGGAGTGCACCTGCCACTGCGGCGACGGTTCCGAGTTTCACTTTTCAGTCTCTCCGGTGAATTGCATCACGCATTGATGAATGCGACCAGGCATCTCGCTTGGCGCCGAACTAGGTGGACCTTACACACGCACCTTAACTTTAAACTTAACTTTAATGTCAAGGTATCAATCACTACTTTTCGAGCTACTGAGCGTGCTGTTAAGGGCGGGGTCGAAGGGTGAAGGCAAGGGCAAAATCAGCCAATTTTCCGAACGGTGCCCGAAGCAGCCTTGGCAAGTTCCAACGACCTTGTACGAACACGCCCTTGGCATGACTCATAGAGCGAAAACCCTCAATTCCGTGGTAAGCACCCATTCCACTGGGACCCACGCCGCCGAACGGCAGGTCGTCCACAGCGACGTGCATCAGGGTGTTGTTGATGCCGACGTTGCCGGAGGTTGTGCACTTGAGCAGCGCTTCGCTGTCGGCCCCCACATTGCCGAAGTAGTAGAGCGCTAGCGGACGTGGCCTGGCATTGATAAAGCCGATAGCTTCGTCGAGGGAGCGGTAGGTACGCACGGGTAGCAAGGGCCCGAAGATTTCTTCGCGCATGACCAGTGCATCGTCACCAGCCCCCACGATCAGCACCGGAGCAAGTGTCCGCGGTCGCTCTACCGCGCGTTCCGGCGTCACGCCAGCCTCAACAACCTTGGCCCCCCTGGTGCGGGCGTCTTCGATCAGTGACTGCAAACGCGTGTAATGCTTGTCACTGACGATGGAGGTGTAGTCTGGGCTGGTTGGGCCTTGCGGATAACTACGTGCGACAGCAGCGCGATACTGGGAGATGAACTCACCCAGATCATCCTCGTGGACCAAGGCATAGTCCGGCGCCACGCACGTCTGGCCAGCGTTGGCGAGTTTGCCAAAGACGATGCTGTCGAGGGTGTTGCGTCCGGCATGCCCCAGGGCCACAACCACAGGGCTTTTGCCGCCCAGTTCAAGCGTCAGCGGCACCAGATTGTCGCTAGCCGCCCGCATTACCATTCGGCCAACCTGCGTACTACCGGTGAACAATAGGTGGTCGAAGGGTAGAGCGCTAAAGCTTGCGCCTATCTCAGGGCCGCCGAGTATTACCGCGACCTCATCGGGGGCGAAACTACTCGCCAAAATGCGCTGAATCAGCTCACTGGTGCGTGGCGTCAGTTCAGAGGGTTTGATCATCACCCGATTGCCAGCAGCTAGTGCGGTGGCCAGGGGAATGAAGGTCAAAGCAATTGGGTAGTTCCAAGGAGCCATGACGCCGATGACGCCTTTAGGCTGGTACTCCACATAAGCACGGCCATTACGGTGAAACGCCGCGACGTGGCGCCGCTCGGATTTCATGAAGCGGCGCAGGTGCCGCACTAGGTAATCGATGGACTGGACCACGCCAAGCAGCTCCATGATGTCTGTCTCATGCCTTGAGCGGTTGCCAAAATCGGCGCTGATCGCTTCCTCCATTTCGCGACGGTAGGCAAGCACCGCCGCGCGCAACTTGATCAGGTTGGCTTTGCGCAGCGCAACGCTGGGTGGCCCGTCATTGATAAACGCATGACGTTGTTGCTCCAGCGTGGTTGCGGCGTCGACAGCAGGGATGGATGTTGCGGCGATGGTCATCTTGCACCTCTCAAGGTCATTGCAATGTAGACACTGTAAACTTGATTTGTGCGGATCTTAGGAAGACAATGTGTTCACTGTCAACATGAGTGGAGCAGCCGTATGTCATCCGATGGAATTTGCGAAGCAAAGCCCTACCACCATGGCGATTTGCGTCGCACCATCATCGATACTGCTTTGGCGACCCTGAAGGAACAGCAAGGCTGGCAATTCACCCTGCGCGAAATAGCCCGGCGAGCCCAAGTGAGTCACTCGGCTCCGTATCGTCATTTTCCAGACAAGGGGGCGCTGCTGTACGAGTTGGCGCTACTAGGCTTCGAGCGATTGAACGCGGCCATGCAAGACTCGATGGGAGCAACGATGTCGGCACCGGAGCGCTTGCAGGCAATGGCCTATGCCTACTTGGCGTTTGGTGAGGATAATCCGGATTTGTACCGGCTGATGTTCTCGACACAGGCGGGAGACCCCGCGCAAATACATGTCGATCCCCGCGCTCAGGCACCTTTCTACTTGGTGATCGAGGTGCTGGAGCGAGGTCAGGAGGAAGGTACCATTCGCGCCCGCTCTGCCTTGGGACAGGCAACCGCAAGCTGGGCGCACCTTCATGGATTGACCCTGCTTTCGATCGATAGCCGGTTGGTGCCGGCGAAGGTCGGCGACCACGCCATTGAAGATGCCTTAACGACCTTGCTTGATGGTTTGGTATGCGATCCGGCGGCCTGATGGCCTGCCGCTGGATTCGGCGCTCATGACAAAGTACTTCTCGCCCGCATGAAGGCGATGCTTGGCCCATCCACCTACGATCAGGTATTCAGGTATGACCAAACGCATCTTGCACGTCGTTACCAACGTTGCTCATTACAGTGACCCAAGTCATCCCACAGGGCTGTGGTTGAGTGAGTTGACGCATGCCTGGCATGTGTTCGCTGACAGAGGGTATGAACAGCAGCTGGTGAGCCCGCTGGGTGGGAAATCCCCCCTCGAACCTCGCTCGCTCAAGTGGCCATTGCTCGATAGTACCGGCAAAGCCTGGTTGAACAACCCAGCAGCAATGGCACGTCTTGCCAACACCTCAAGTCCGCAAGGATTAGTGTCATCTGACTTCGACGCCATCTATTTTACCGGCGGTCATGCGGTGATGTGGGACTTCCCTGAGGACGAGGGTTTGCAGCGACTGACTCGCGAGATCTACGAGCAAGGTGGCGTCGTTTCTTCGGTTTGCCATGGGTATTGCGGGCTGCTCAATACTCGCCTGTCTGATGGTCGTCTTCTGGTAGAGGGGCGTCGTCTGACTGGCTATGCCTGGATCGAAGAAGTGCTGGCGGGCGTTGCGAGCAAGGTCCCGTATAACTCTGAGCAAGAAATGAAACGTCGTGGGGCGCGCTACGAAAAAGCACTCTTGCCATTCACTTCGAATGTGGTCGTCGATGGCCGCTTGGTGACAGGCCAGAATCCACAATCTGCCAAAGCGACTGCTGGACAGATAGTAGCATTGCTTGAATCGCCCCTTGTTTCGTAGGACCGGATAGTAGCCGCGTACCCATGTGACTGCTTTGGGTCGAAAGCGGTCGGTCGCGATCAGCTACCTGTGACCTGTAGCTGGTCAGCGGCGACACAGGCGGACCAAGGATTGCAGTGCATCGCTCAATCTGGCCAGCCACACACTCCCGATTGATGCTGAACACCGTACCACCAAAGGTGCCAGCACCTACTCAATTCGGACGTTTCAAGCCAAACCCGAACAGCCTATAGCTAGCCCACCAATCCCGGCCCCGGCTAACCCGAGCACAGCATGAGCGAGATCCTCACCCAGCAAACCGCAGGCGTACTCGTCGTCACCTTCAACCGCCCAGCCCGCAAGAACGCCTTCACCGCCCCGATGTATCAGGCGCTCACACAAATCCTCAACAGCGCCGCGCTCGCCGACGACATCCAGGCTGTAGTGCTGCAAGGCAGTGCCTCGGTGTTTTCGGCAGGCAACGACCTCAACGATTTCATCGAGTATCCGCCCCTGCAGGCACAAGCCCCGGTCTGGCAGTTCCTGCATGCCTTGAACAACTTCCCCAAGCCACTGCTGGCGGCAGTCTGTGGATTGGCAGTGGGCATCGGCAGCACCTTGCTGTTGCACTGCGACCTGGTCTACGCGGCCACTGACGCACGTTTCAGTTTGCCGTTCGTCAACCTGGGGGTGTGCCCGGAGGGCGCATCGACTCTGCTGCTGCCCAGGCTGCTGGGCTACCAGGTGGCGGCCGAAGCGTTGCTGACCGGCGAGGCCTTCGATGCCGATTTCGCGCTACGGGCGGGGTTGGTCAACCGCCTGTTGCCGGCGGCCGAAGTGCAGGGTTGGGCACTGGCCCAGGCGCAGAAGATCGCGCAAAAGCCATCCGCCGCAGTCATCCACACCAAGCGCCTGCTCAAGCAGGGCCTGCAGGGCGAAGCTAATGCCCGTATCGACGCCGAGGCACAGGCCTTTGCCATGCTGTTGCAGCAAGAGGCGGCGCAAACCGCTATTGCCGCCTTTGCCAAGCGCCCGCGCTGAACCCGCCCTCACTCCGCAGGCAAGGCCGCTTGCCGGCTTTGCCCGGTGAGGTGCAGCGAAGTGCGCAGCAACAGCAGCACCGCACCCAGTACCGGCAGGCTGACCAGCAGCAACGCATAACGCAGCGATTGCACGCCGAACAGTGGTTGCAGCAGGTCGCTGAGCAGGCCAGTCAGCAACGGGCCCACGCCCACGCCCAGCAGGGTGCTGACGATGGTCTGCAGGGCCATTGCCGTACCGCGCCGCTGTGGCGCAACCAGTTGCGTTACCAGGTTGTATGACGGCGCTACCCACCACACGGCAAAGAAGCTGTACAGCGCACACCAGAGCATGGCAGCCGGTACCGGCAGGGCGCCGAGGTTCAGTAGCAGGTCACTGGGCCACAGCAGGTAGCTGGCCAGTGCCGAGAGCGCCGCCAGGTGGCCGAGCATGGGCAGCGACAGTTGCCAGTGCGCGGCCCGGCGCACCAGGCGGTCGCTCAGCCAGCCGCTGAACAGCCCGCCAACCCCGGCAGCGCTGCCGCAGACGACGCCCGCGAGAATGCCGGCGTCCTGCAACGACAGGCCGTGGGAGCGTACCAGGAAGCTGGTATTCCACATGGCCACGGCATAGGAGCCCAGCGTGGTCAGCCCACCGGCAAGTATCAGCCAGCGATACGGTGCCAACGCCCACAGTGCGGAGGCTTCGGCGCCTAGCCCAAGGCGCACCGCAGGGGCAGGGTGGGCGCTCAGGTCCCAGCGGCCCCGTGCCGGTTCTCGCACCAGCAGCCCGAGCGTGGCCGCAAACACCAGGGCAGGCAGGCCCAAGGCGATGAACGCCGTGCGCCAGCCATATTGCTCGACCACCCAGGCGCCGATGCTCAGGCCGATGATCGACGAGAACGTCGGCGCAGCGGTGAAGCAACTGATGGCGAACGAGCGGCGTTGTGGTGGATACAGGTCTGCGATCAGCGACAGGGACGCCGAGGTGGTCGGTGCCTCGCTCACTGCCACCAGCATGCGCGCCAGGGCCAGCACCAGAAAGCTGCCAGCAAGCCCGCAGATCATCGTCGCCAGCGCCCACAGCAGGCAGGCCACAGCCAGCAGGCGCACCCGCGGCAGGCGGTCGACCAGGCGCCCTGCAGGCAGGCCGAGCAGTGCATAGACGGCGGCGAAAGCCAGGCCAGAGATCAGCCCCAATGCGCTGTCGCCAACGCCGAACTCGGCCTTGATCGGCTCGAACATCACCGCCAGGATCTGCCGGCCAACGAAGTTGTCGGCAAACACCGCCGCCAGCAGCAACAACAGGCCATGGCTGCGCCAGCCGACCGCAGTCGCCGGCAGAGTAGGCGCGGCGCTGCTCACCGCGGCGCCCACAGGTCTGGCAGGCCGGGGTCGCTGACCACGATCAGGCGCTTGAGCAGCACCTTGAGCATCTGCGCATCGGCTTCGCCCAGCTTGGCGATCAGCCCTTCTTCCACCACCTTGGCCAGCGCCACCTGCTGCAACGACAGCTCGCGGCCATCGGCCGTCAGTACGAAGCACGGGTAATCGGCAGTGCCTTCGATGGCCACCAGGCCCTGGCGTTCGAGGAAGCGCATGCCGGCCAGGGTGACTACGTGCCCGGTGTAGCTGACGAAGGTGTTGAGTTCTTCGAGGCTCAGGTTGTCACGGATCGACAACACGGCCAGAACGAAGAAGGCCTGCTCATCCAGCTGCCGGTTGCTGAGCAGGTGGCGCAACTGGTTGAGCACCTGGTAATGGCTGCGGCCCAGCAGGTAACCGAGCAGGTCTTCGGTGTAGCTGCATTCCGGCGGCGGTGGCGTGGTGGCCAGGCGCAGCTCGCTGCGCGGTTTGCGCGTGGCCAGGGCGTACTGGCCGCTCTGGAAGGCCAGCGGCGCGCGGTCGCTGTGGTCGAAGGCCAGCACCTCGCCAACGAAGATCACATGGTCGCCGCCTTCGTACTGGAAGGCCGTGCGGCACTGGAAGCGGGCGGTGCAGTCCTGCAGCAGCGGGGCATCGCTGATGCCGTTATCAAGTTCGATTTCGGCAAACTTGTCCTCGCCCTGGGTGGCGAAACGGCCAGACAGCTTTTCCTGCTCGATCGACAGCACATGCACGTTCCAGTGCTTGCCGCTGCTGAATACCGGCAGGCTGCGGGCCTGCTTGGACAGGCTCCACAGCACCAGCGGCGGGTTCAGCGACACCGAGTTGAAGCTGTTGGCGGTAATGCCAACCGGCGAGCCATCATCGGCCTGGGAAGTAATGATGGTGACACCGGTGGTGAAGGTGCCGAGTGCGGCACGGAAGGCCTGCGGGTCGAAACCGATCTGTTGTGTTGCCATGGCTGGCCTCTTGCGGGTGGCTTTTTCGTGGTGCCAGTATTGGCCGCCAGGCCTTGCCAGGCATCGTCTCAACGGACTAACGCTTTTGCTCGATTCTGGTCCGATTGGACGAGGCGCCAACCCCGGCGCCATGGCTAGTGTGGCGCCGTGCGCATCGGGCGCAACACAGCCAGAGGAGACACCTATGCAACCCGCTCCGTCATCGGTCCAGGCGCTCGGCGCCCTGTTAACGCGGCAGAAAAGCGCCTTCGCTGCCGAGGGCGCGGTCAGTGCCGAGTGCCGTCGCCAGCGCCTGCAGCAGGTGATCGACCTGCTGGTGCGCCACCATCAAAGCCTCACCCAGGCCATCGATGAAGACTTCGGTGGCCGGCCTGCCGGCTTCACCCTGATGAACGACGTGATCGGCGCCCTGGCCAGCCTCAAGCACGCCAGGGACCACCTGCAGCAGTGGATGGCAGATGACCATCGCCAGCCATTCGCGCCCTACGACCAGTTGGGCGCCAAGGCCTGGGTGCGTTACCAGCCCAAGGGCTCGGTAGGCATCATTGGCACCTGGAATGCGCCGCTGTACACCTTGTTCAGCCCGCTGGCGTCGGCCCTGGCCGCCGGTAACCGGGCCATCCTCAAGCCTTCGGAGGTGCTGCCGCGCACGGCTGCGCTGGTTGCCGAACTGTGCGCCGCGCACCTCGACCCGCTGCAGGTGGCGGTGGTGACGGGCGGGCCTGACCTTGCCGAGGCCTTCACCGCCCAGCCGTTCGACCACCTGGTGTTCACCGGCAGCACTGCGGTGGGCCGCCTGGTGATGAGCAATGCCGCAAAAAACCTGGTGCCAGTGACCCTGGAGCTGGGCGGCAAGTCGCCAGTGATCGTGTCGCCCACTGCCGACCTGGCCAAGGCGGCGTTCAGCATTGCGGCGGCCAAGGCCACTAACGCCGGGCAGATCTGCATCAACCCGGACCTGGTCTACGTGCCCCGTGCCGCGCTGGAAGGCTTTGTCGCCGAATTACGCAGCGCCTACTGTGCGCTCAACCCGACAGTGGCGGGCAACCCGGATGTGGTCGCCGTGGTCAATGCCCGGCACCTGGCGCGGGTCGACGCGCTGGTGCAGGACGCGCGGGCACTCGGCGCGCGCATCGAATCGATGCCCGAAACCGCCCCCGGGGCCGCCGCTGAGCGCCGCCGGCCGTTGCAGGTGGTGGTCAACCCGCCTGAGCATGCGCAGATCATGCACGAGGAGATTTTCGGGCCGGCACTGGTGCTGCTGGCGTATGACGCCTTGGACGAGGTCATCGCCCAGATCAACAGCCGGCCCAGGCCGCTGGCGCTTTACTACTTTGGCGAGGACCTGCAGGAGCAGCAGCGCGTACTCGACCACACCCTGTCTGGCGGCGTCACGCTCAATGACGTGATGATGCATGCTGCACTGCACGACGCACCGTTTGGCGGTGTCGGCGCTTCGGGCATGGGGCATTATCACGGCCGCGAGGGCTTCCTTGAATTCAGCCACCAGCGCAGCGTGTTCCAGGCGCCGGGGCACGACCCACGCCGCGAGTGGGGGCTGTTGCCGCCCTATGGCGAGCACTACCTCGCCGCCATGCTGGCCCAGGTCACTGCCGACTGATGCGTAATCACAACAATAAAGAACAGGACGCCATGAGTACCCAGACCCAAGACCCACAATCCACCCCTTGCGACACCACGGCCAGCTGGTCACGGCGCAGCGTGCTCAAGGCCGGCGCAGTCGGCGTGGGCGTCGGCCTGCTGGGCCGTTTTGCTGACGCTGCCAGCACCGGCCTGTCATCCGCCGACTATCAAGGCCTCGATGCCTGGGCGATGGCCCAGGCCGTGCGCGCTGGCAGCCTCAGTGGCGAGGAGCTGCTGGCCGCCGCGTTGGCCCGGCATGCCGCCGTCAACCCTCGGGTAGGGGCGGTGAACATGCTGCACGAAGAATATGCGCGGGCCTTGCTGGCCCGCCGGCGCAGTGCCGGCGACAGCGCCAAGGGCGCGCTTGCCGGGGTGCCGCTGCTGCTCAAGGACCTCAACACCTACCTGCAAGGTACGCCCACCAGCAACGGTTGCCGGCTGTTCCGCGATGCGCCGCCGGCCAGCGTCACCAGCACCCTGATCGCCCGCTACGAGCAGGCCGGCGCGGTGCCGTTCGGCAAGACCACCTGCCCGGAGTTCGGCCTGACCACCACCACCGAATCGTTGCTCTGGGGGCAGACCCGCAACCCGTGGAACCTGGCCATGAGCGCCGGTGGTTCATCGGGCGGTGCGGCTGCGGCGGTGGCAGCCGGGATCGTACCGGTGGCGCATGCCACCGACGGCGGCGGCTCTATCCGTATCCCGGCGTCGTACTGCGGCCTGGTCGGGCTCAAGCCCAGCCGCTATCGCACCCCCAGTGGCCCGCTGCACTACGAGGGCTGGTTCGGTGCCAGCGTTGGTAACGTGGTATCGCGCACCCTGCGTGACACCGCCTTGTTCCTCGATGCAGGGCAGGGGCACGAGGCCGGCAGCGCCTACTGGAGCGCCCCGCTGGAGCGCCCCTACGTGGACGAACTGCAGCGTGCCCCTGGCAAGCTGCGGGTGGCCGTGGTGCGCCAGTCGCTGACCGGGGCGCCACTCGATGCGGCGGTGGCTGCCACCCTCGAGCAGACGATCAAGCAGTTGCTCGGCCTTGGTCATGAGCTTGAAGAGCTGCAACTGAACGTGGACCCGCGTGAACTGTTCGGTGCCCACGGCATGGTGATTGGCACGGCGCTGTCGAGCCTGGTCCACGAGCGCGAGCAGGTGCTGGGGCGCGCAGCAGGCCCGGCCGACCTGGAGCAGATCACCCAGGTAGTGCTGGAACGCGCCCGCGCCACCAATGGCGAGGCAATGTACCGCGCGCGGCACAGCTTCGAGCGGATTGGCGCGGCCATGGAGCAACCGTTCGCCCGTTTCGATGTGATCCTGTCGCCGGTCACGGCCAACCTTACCCCAGCCCTGGGCCAGCTCAGCCTCGACCAGCCGTGGGACAGCTACGCCCAGCGGGCGATGGGCAGCGCCGGCTTCACCGTGCTGGCCAACGTCAGTGGCCAGCCAGCGATTTCCCTGCCATTGGGGCAGAGCGACAACGGCCTGCCAGTGGGCATGTTGTTCACCGCCCGGCTGGGTGGCGAGGACATGCTGTTGCGCCTGGCCAGCCAGCTGGAGCAGGACCGCCCATGGGCCGGGCGCAGGGCAGTGCTGTAGTACCAACAGGCAGGCGGGCGCCTAGTCCGCTTTGACGATGAGAGCCCGTCGGCCAGCGCCGATCATGGGATGTACGCCGCCAGCAGCGCCACCAGGGTGCTGGCGGCTTCTCCCTGACCTTAGCGAATGGCACAACAACAATGACGGCTCAAGATCAGTCTCAAACCCAGTACGATGTGATAGTGGTCGGCTCGGGGGCCGGTGCGATGACCTCGGCGGTGTTCCTTGCCGACCAGGGTTTCAGCGTGCTGGTCCTGGAAAAGAGCGACAAGTTCGGCGGCACCTCGGCTATTTCCGGGGGCGGCATCTGGATCCCCAACAATCACTACTTCGCACGCCAGGGCGGCAACGACAGCATCGAGCAGGCGCGGCGCTACCTTGACGCTGCCGCGGGCGACCAGGTCGACCCGGCCCGCCTGCAGGCCTACCTGGACAACGCACCGAAGATGATTGAAGCGCTGACCCGCTGCAGCCGGGTGCGTTATGCCGTCGCGGCGAAGTACCCGGACTACTACCCGCACCTGCCTGGTGCCTTGCCCGGCGGGCGCACCCTTGACCCGGAGCTGTTCGACAGCAGCCTGCTCGGCGCTGAGCTGGACAACCTGCGCAAGCCGTCGCCATCGACCCTGCTGATGGGGCGCATCGCCTGGACGGCGCGCGATGCGCACAAGGCCATGGCCCGTGGCTTCGGCTGGCGCCTGCTGATCCTGCGCCTGATGCTGCGCTACAAGCTCGACTTCAAGTGGCGACGCAAAAGCCGCTTCGACCGCCGCGCCGCGCTGGGCAGTTCGCTGGTGTGCTCGCTGCGCCGCTCGCTGATGGACCGCAACATACCGCTGTGGCTGAACAGCGACTTCCGCGAGCTGATCGTGGCGCACGGCCGGGTCAGTGGCGTGCGGATCTGCCGCGATGGCCGCGACATCGACCTGCAGGCTCGCCATGGGGTGATCCTGGCTTCTGGCGGCTTCGAACAGAACCAGGCACTGCGCGAGCAATACCTGCCCAAGCCCACGCGCATGGCCTGGAGTGCCACGCCACCGGGCAACAACACCGGCGCCGCACTGCAGGCCGGCCTGGCCCAGGGCGCGGCCACCGCCTTGATGGACTGGGCCTGGTGGGCACCGACCATCGCCGTGCCCGGTGAAGACAAACCGCGCGGCATCTTTGCCGAGCGCGCTTTCCCTGGCGCCATCGTGGTCAATGGCCAGGGCCAGCGCTTTGTCAACGAGGCCGCTCCGTACCTGGAATTCGTCGATGCCATGCACCGTGACAATGCGCGCACGGGAGGGCGCTCGGTGCCGGCCTGGGTGATTTTCGACGCACACTTCCGTTTCAACTACGCCATGGGCCCGCTGATGCCGGCCCAGGTCATGCCCGACAGCCGCCTGCGCAAGGAGTGGCACGAAACCCTGTACTGGAAGGCCGACACCCTGGAGGCGCTGGCCGGCAAGATCGGCATCGATGCACAGGGCCTGGCCAGTACCGTAGGCAAGGTCAATGACTATGCGCACAGCGGTATCGACCAGGACTTCGGCCGTGGCGGCAATGTCTTCGATCGTTACTACGGCGACTGCAACATCAAGCCCAACCCGTGCCTGGCAGCGCTACGCAAGGGGCCGTACTACGCCATGCGCCTGGATGCGGGTGATATCGGCACCAAGGGCGGCCTGCTGACCAATGCCCAGGCCCAGGTGGTGCGTGAAGACGGTTCGCCAATCGCCGGCCTGTATGCCATCGGCAACTGTTCCGCCTCGGTGATGGGCACCAGCTACCCCGGTGCCGGCGGCACCCTGGGCCCGGCCATGACCTTTGCCTATGTGGCCGCCAACCACCTCGCTGCACAGCGCCGGGAGGTGGCATGAACACACCTGTCACGCCGATTCTCGAACCCTTGCAGGTGGATGACGCGGCAGCGTTGCACTGGCACGGGCAATGCGAGGTGCTGGTGATCGGCTGGGGCGCCGCTGGGGCCTGCGCGGCGCTGCAAGCCCGCGCCGAGGGTGCCGATGTGCTGGTTGCCGACCGCTTCAATGGCGGTGGCGCCAGCGCCCGCAGTGGTGGCGTGGTGTACGCCGGTGGAGGCACACGGCAACAGCAGGCGGCGGGCTTCGCCGACACGCCCGAGGCGATGTTCGACTACCTGCGCCACGAAACCCAGGGCGTGGTCAGCGACACCACGTTGCGGCGCTTCTGCGCCGAGAGTGTCGCCAACCTGCAATGGCTGGAAAGCCATGGCGCGCCATTCGCCCACCAGATGCCACCTGGCGGCAAAACCTCATACCCACCCGATGGTGCCTTCCTGTACTACTCGGGCAACGAACTGGTGCCAGCCTATGGCGGTGCACAGGCACCGGCGCCGCGTGGTCATCGTACGGTTGGCAAAGGCCAGTGCGGCGCGGTGCTGTACGGCCACCTGCAGGCGGCCTGCCTGCGTGCCGGTGTGCGGCCGTTGCCGCAGTCGGCGGCCAGGCGCCTGGTGGTGGACGGTGCGGGGCGGGTGATTGGCGCCGAGTTGTGGCGCCTGCCACCGGGCAGCAAAGTGGCACGCGAGCATGCGCGGCTGGCGGCGCGCGCCGAACGCCTGCAGAACTTCGCGCCGGGCTACTGCGACCGCTTGCGCCAGCGGCTGAGCGCGCTTGAGCACAAGCATGCCAAGCCCTGGCTGGTGCGGGCACTGCACGGGGTGATCCTCAGCACAGGCGGTTTCATCTTCAACCGCGAACTGATCAAGGCCCATGCGCCAGCCTTCCGGCGCAACTTCAAGGTCGGCACCACCGGCTGCGACGGTAGCGGCCTGCGTCTGGGCCACAGCGTCGGCGCTGCCAGCGACCGCCTGCAGCGGGTGTCGGCCTGGCGCTTCATCAACCCACCGTACAGTTGGCACAAGGGTATCGTGGTCAACCGTGCTGGTGAGCGCTTTTGCAACGAAGAAGTGTATGGCGCCACCCTCGGCCAGCCGTTGATGGAGGAGCAGGGCGGGCAAGCCTGGCTGGTGCTCGATGCGCCGCTGCGCAAACGTGCCCTGCACGAGGCGTTGTTCGGCGGCTACTGGTGGTTCCAGGCGTTGCCGGCGTTGGTGTTGATGCTGTTGGGGGCACGCAAGGGCAAGTCCGTGCAGCAGTTGGCGCAAAGCACCGGCATGCAGGCCGAGAACTTGCGTCAGGCGTTGCTGGCCAACAATGCCGCCGCCCGTGGCCAGGCAGCGGACCCGTTCGGCAAGTCGCCGGGCGGGCGCCAGGTGCTGGAACAGGGGCCGTTCTATGCCTGCGACATTTCCGTGGGTAACCCGATCTTCCCGCTGGGGGCCCTGACCCTGGGCGGCCTGCGCGTGGACGAGCATAGCGGCGCTGTGCTGGACCACGCAGGCCAGGCAATCGCCGGGCTGTTCGCGGCCGGGCGCACGGCGCTTGGTATTCCTTCTCATCTTTACATCAGTGGCCTGTCCCTGGCCGACTGCGTGTTCTCCGGGCGGCGTGCCGGAGCAGCCGTGGCAGCCGGGGCGCGCTTGAATACGGACTGCGAGGTGGCGTCATGAGTGAACGAAACGGGCGGGTGCAGGGCAGGGTTGCCCTGGTCACGGGGGGCGCCAAGGGTATTGGTGCGGCCAGTGCACGGCTGCTGGTGGAGCAGGGTGCCCAGGTGCTGATCAGCGATATAGACGAACAGGCTGGGCTGGCCCTGGCCCAAGCACTCGGCCAGGCGGCCAGCTTCATCCTTCACGATGCGAGTGATGAAGGCCAGTGGCAGCGGGTGATGGAGGTCATTGCCGAGCGCCATGGCCGCCTGGATATCCTGCTCAACAATGCCGGCATGCTGCAGCCGGGCAACATCGAGGATACCGAGCTGCGCGACTGGGACCGGCTGATGCGGGTCAATGCCGCCAGCGTGTTCCTCGGCTGCCGTGCGGGCATCGCGCTGATGAAGCAGTACGGTGGCTCGATCATCAACCTGTCGTCGGTGGCGGCCTTGGCCGGCCGTGATGATTACCTGGCCTACAGCGCTTCGAAAGGCGCGGTGGCGGCATTGACCCGCTCGGTGGCGGCGTTCTGCCGGCGGCGGCGCTATCGCATCCGCTGCAACTCGCTGCATCCGGATGGCGTGCTGACCGACATGACCCGTGGTGGTTATCCCGAGGGTGTCGACCCGGCGCGCCTGACCATCGACAGCGACCCGATGAACCGCATGTGCCTGCCCGAGGATGTGGCGGCCAGTGTGCTGTACCTGGCCAGTGACGAGGCGCGGGCGGTGAATGGGGTGGAGTTGCGGATCGACAGCGGGCAGTTGGTGATGTCGATCTGAAGGGTGGCCTGGCGTTGGTTTTGTGGTGTTGCGGAAATCGAGCGCCGCCCGCGCGGCGCTCGATCTCACAAACGCTGAAAATGTCACGGCGGGCACACGATGGCCACAAAAAATCTCAACAGCCCTCAAACCGAGCCGGCCGCTTCTCGATGAACGCCTGCATCCCTTCCTTCTGGTCCCGCGAGGCAAACAGCAACGCATTGGCCTTGCGCTCCAGCGCCAAGGCCGCGTCCAGCGGCGCATCCATCCCCGCCAGAATCACTTCCTTGATCTGCTCGGCCGCCAGCGCTGGCATGGCCGCGATCACCCGCGCCAGTTCCAGTGCATGGGCCTGCACCTGGTCATCGTCGACCAAGTCGCTGACCAGCCCCGCCACCCAGGCTTCCTCGGCACTGATCGGCTGCCCGGTCAGGGCCATGCGCATGGCCTTGACCTTGCCCACCGCCCGCAGCAGGCGCTGGGTGCCACCGATGCCGGGCATGATGCCGATACGGATTTCCGGCTGGCAGAAGCGCGCGCCGCGCCCGGCCACGATCAGGTCGGCCAGCATCGCCAGCTCGCAGCCCCCGCCGTAGGCATAGCCACACACGGCAGCGATCACCGGTTTCGGGCAGTGCTGGATCGGCCCCCAGACCCGTTCGGTGTGGCGCTGGTAGATATCGATCGGGCCCACCCCGGCCATGCTGCCGATGTCACCCCCGGCGGCGAACACCTTGTCGCCGCCGGTCAGCAGGATGCAGCGCACCTGCGGGTCGGCGCCCAGTTCGGCGAAATGCTGCGATAGCAGGGCTTGCAGCTCCAGGCTCAGGGCATTGGTGGCGTGTGGGCGGTTCAGTCGCAACAGGGCCACGCCGGGTAGCGGGCGTTCGAGCAGGACCGGTGGTGCGGCGGTATCAGGCATGGTTTTCCTCATGTGCAGGGGCGCGCGATAGCCGCCAGTGTTGCCCCTGGCCCTGGCCCATTCATCGTCCGTTCAGACGAAGTACAGCCGGCAGCGAGCCTCTAGAGTCGGTTTGCACAGCAGAACGAGGAGCATGCAATGGGGCTTGATTTCAGTGGCAAGGTGGTGCTCGTCACCGGCGGCAGCAAGGGCATTGGTGCCGGTATCGCCGAGGGGTTTCTCGCGGCCGGGGCGCAGGTGATCGTCTGCGCCCGCAGCCAGCCCGAGCAACTGCCGAGCGCCGATGGGCGCAGCGCGGAGTTCATCGCCGCCGATGTACGTGAGGGTGATTCGCTGCAGGCATTGTTCGACACCGTCGAGCGTGACTTCGGCCGCCTCGACGTGTTGGTCAACAACGCCGGTGGCAGCCCGTCGGCGGTCGCCGCCACGGCCTCGCCACGCTTTCACGAGAGCATCCTGCGGCTGAACCTGATCGCGCCGCTCAACGCTGCCCAGCATGCCAACCGCCTGATGCAGGGCCAGGCCGAGGGTGGCTGCATCGTCTTCATCGGCAGCATCAGTGCCTTGCGCGCATCACCCGGCACCGCAGCCTATGGTGCGGCCAAGGCCGGGGTGCTGGCGCTGGTGCAGTCGCTGGCCGTGGAGTGGGCGCCCAAGGTGCGCGTGGTCGCGGTCAGCCCCGGCCTGGTGCTGACCGACCAGGCCCACCTGCACTACGGCAACGAGCATGGCATTGCCGCCGTCAGCGCCGGCATACCTGCCGGGCGCATGGCCTCTGCCTGCGACATCGCCAACGCCTGCCTGTACATCGCCTCACCGCTAGCCAGCTATGCCAGCGGTTGCAACCTGCTGCTGCACGGCGGTGGCGAGCGCCCGGCGTTTCTTGGCGCGGCACAAACCTTACCCACTTGATCGACCACCTGGCGGCGGCCGCATCGGCTTGCCGCCCTCACGTTGCAGGAGACGACTTTGGCTGATCCACAATTGCTATCCAGCGTGCGCGCCCTCGTGGGCCGCGAATATGGCCGGGTTTATGCCTGGGATGCGGTGAATGCGCCGATGATCCGCCAGTGGTGCGAGATCATGGGCATCGACAACCCGCTTTACAGCGACAGCGACTTTGCCCAAAGCAGCCCGCACCAGGCCATCGTCGCGCCGCCGGCCATGCTCCAGGTGTGGACCATGGAGGGGCTGCACGCCAACAACTACCCGCCGGGCTCCACCGACCAGAACCCCTATGAAGTGCTCAAGCTGATCGAGGAATACGGCTACGCCTCGGTGGTGGCGGTGAACTCCGAGCTGAGCTTCACCCGCCCTGTGCACCTGGGCGAGCGGCTGTACTACACCACCCGCCTGGACGCGGTGGGCGACGAGAAGACCACCGCCCTGGGCACCGGCTTCTTCGTCACCCTGGTGATGAGCCATTTCGTCGAAAAGCCCGAGGGCGACGAACCGGTAGGCGAGCTGCTGTTCCGGGTGTTCAAGTTCCGCCCGGCCAACCCGCAGCCTGCGGCCAAGCCTGAGGCCGCAGTGGCCAAGGCCAAGCGCCCGTTGCCGGGGGTAAGCGATGACACCCGGTTCTTCTGGGAGGGCTGCGCCGAGGGCCGGTTGTTGATCCAGCGTTGCAGCGCCTGCGCCACCTTGCGCCACCCACCGGCACCGGTGTGCATGCAGTGCCACAGCTTCGAGTGGGACAGCGTCCAGGCCAGTGGCCGTGGCAGCCTGTATTCGTTCGTGGTCATGCATTACCCGGAAGTACCGCCGTTCGACCACCCCAACCCGATCGGCCTGATCGAACTGGACGAAGGCGTGCGCCTGGTCGCCGGGCTTGTCGGCGTACAGCGCGAGCAGTTGCAGATCGGCCAGCGCCTGCAGGTCGAGTTCCACACCTTCGACGAGCAGCAGACCTTGCCGTTGTTCCGGCCCGTGGCCGAGTAGGAGGGCGCACGCATGGATTTTCAACTGAGTGAAGACCAGCGCGCCATCGAGCAGATGGCCGATAGCCTGTTTAGCGACCATTGCCATGACGACTACCTGCGCCAATGGGACAGCAGCGGCGAGCCGTTGATGGCGCAGCTGTGGGCGCTGTGCCAGGAAACCGGCCTGCACGCCCTGGCGATCCCGGAAGCCCAGGGCGGTAGCGGCCTGGGCATGACCGAGCTGATGCTGGTGCTGCAGGCGCAGGGGCGTAGCCTGGGCCAGGTGCCGCTTTGGCGCCACCAACTGGCGGCCGCGACGCTGGCCACCTTCGGGCTGGGCGATGCACTGCAACTGGCCGCCAAGGCCGCGTCTGGCGAGCTGTTGCTGAGCCTGTCGCTGGAGGGCTTGCATGCTGCAGGCGGCATCGCCTTGACCGCCAGTGCCTGCGCCGAGGGCTGGCAGGTGTCGGGCCAGGTGCCGGCACTGGCCCTGGGTGGGCAAGCCCAGGCGGCGCTGCTGCCGGTACTTGCCAATGACCAGCCACGGCTGTTGCTGCTCGACCTGGCCAACCCGGCCGTGCACCGCGTGCCGGGCGTGCTGACCCATGGCGAAGCCATCACCGACCTGCAGGTAGAGGGCCTGCGGGTCAGCGCCGACCGCGTGCTGCCGGCTGCCGCGCTGGCTTGGCTTGAACCACGCGCGATTGCCGCCCTGGCGGCCCTGCAGTTGGGCGTCAGCGCCGAACATATCCAGCGCACCGTGGCGTATGTGGGTGAGCGCCAGCAGTTCGACCGGCGCATCGGCAGCTTCCAGGCCGTGCAGATGAGCATGGCCGATGCCCATATCGCCCTGGAGGCCTTGCGCAGCGCCCTGTGGCAATTGTGCTACCGCCTCGACGCCGGCCTGCCGGCACCCTCCGAGGCGCAAGCCACCGCCTACCTGGCCTGCGAGGCGGGCCACCGCATCGGCCATGTCGCCCAGCACGTGCACGGCGGCATTGGCGTGGACCTGACCTACCCGATTCATCGCTTTCTCTACTGGAGCCGCGCCCTCGGGATTGCCCTGGGCGGTTCGGCGGCATGCCTGGAACGGCTCGGCGACTGGCTGAGCGACAACGACAAGCTGGGATGGAAATATGACCTCGAAGAACACCAAGCGCTTTGACGATGTGCACCCCGGCGAAACCTTGCCGCCCCTGGAGGTGCCGATCACCGTGGCGTTGATCGCTGGCGGGGCGATTGCCACGCGTGACTACTTCCCCGGCCACCACGACCTGGATGCCGCCCGTGAACTGGGCTCGCCCCATGTGTTCATGAACATCCTCACCACCAACGGCCTGGTGCAGCGCTTCGTCGAAGCCTGGGCAGGGCCGCTGGCGCGCTTCACGTCGCTGAAGATCAAGCTGGGCGTGCCCAACTACCCCGGCGACTGCATGACCTTCAGCGGCAGCGTGACCCGCCAGGACCCTGAGACCCGCACGGTGGAAGTGACCCTGAGCGGCAAGAATTCAATGGGCAACCACGTGACCGGCACGGTCGCGCTGGTGCTGCCATGACCAGCGGAGGCAGCATGAACAACCTTTCTATTTCCGGGCGCGCCGCCATTGTCGGGCTGGGCGCCACCGAGTTTTCCAAGAACTCCGGGCGCACCGAGCTGCGCCTGGCCCTTGAAGCCACCCTGGAGGCGCTGCGTGACGCCGGCATCGACCCGTCGGAAGTAGAGGGCTTCAGCTCCTATTCGGTGGACAAGGTCCCGGAGTACGAAATCGCCCGCCTGCTGGGCTGCAAGGACGTCAAGTTCTTCTCCCAGGTGCCCCACGGCGGTGGCGCTGCCTGCGCCCCGATCATGCATGCGGCAATGGCGGTGGCCACCGGCGTGGCCAAGGTGGTGGTGGTGTACCGGGCAATGAACGAACGCTCCTGGTACCGCTTTGGCAGCGGTAGCTACGGCTTTGCCGCCACGCCGATCTTCGACAACGTCAACTACGGCTGGTACATGCCGCACGGCTTCCATACCCCGGCCGCCTGGGTCGGCATGTTCGCCCAGCGCTACATGCACACCTATGGCGCCACCTCCGAGGACTTTGGCCGGGTGGCGGTGGCCGCGCGGGACTTCGCTGCAAGCAACCCGAAGGCGTTCTTCCATGGCAAGCCGATTACCCTGGAAGAGCATCAGGCCTCGCGTTGGATCTGCGAGCCGCTGCACCTGCTCGATTGCTGCCAGGAGTCCGATGGCGCGGTGGCCATGGTCATCACCTCGGCCGAACGTGCCCGCGACCTGCGGCAGAAGCCAGTAACCATCAAGGCCGGCTCCCAGGGCATCACCCAGGGCCAGCAGAGTATGACCTCGTTCTACCGCGACGACATCACCGGCCTGCCGGAAATGGGCGTGGTCGCCAAGGAGCTGTATCGCCAGTCCGGGCTCGGCCCCGAGGCGTTGCAAACGGCCGTTATCTACGACCACTTCACCCCGTTCGTGTTGCCGCAGCTGGAGGAGTTCGGCTTTGCCCGCCGTGGCGAGGCCAAGGAATTCATCCGCGCCGGGCACCATGCCCGCGGCGGCAAGCTGCCGATCAACACCCACGGCGGGCAGCTGGGCGAGGCCTACATCCACGGCATGAACGGCGTGGCCGAGGCGGTGCGCCAGGTACGTGGTACGGCGGTCAACCAGGTGGCGGACGTTGAGAACGTGCTGGTCACCGCCGGTACTGGCGTGCCCACCAGCGGCCTGATTCTTGGCGCGGCCTGAGGAGCGCAGCATGTTCGTCGATCTCACCCCCGAGCAACATGCGCTGCGCCGCCAGGTGCGCGACTACTTCCAGGCCCTGATGACCCCCGAGCTGCGCGAGCGCCTGCGCGGCCAGGAAGGCGGCGAGCTGTACCGCCAGACTGTGCGCCAGATGGGCCGCGATGGCTGGCTGGCGGTGGGTTGGCCCAAGGCCCATGGCGGCCAGGGCTATGCCGCCACCGAGCAGTTGATCTTCTTCGAGGAGGCCAACATCGCCGGGGCACCGCTGCCGTTCGTGACCATCAGCACGGTGGGCCCGGCATTGATGGAGCACGGCAGCGCGGCGCAGAAGGAGCGTTTTCTGCCGGGCATTGCCGCTGGCGAAATCATGTTCGCCATCGGCTATTCCGAACCCGATGCCGGCAGCGACCTGGCGGTGCTGAGAACCAGCGCACGCCTGGATGGCGAGCACTTCGTGGTCAACGGCAACAAGCTGTGGACCTCGGGCGCCGAATCGGCAGACTTCATCTGGCTGGCCGCACGCACCGACCCGAGCCAGGCGCGGCACAAAGGCGTGTCGATCCTGATCCTCGACACCCGCCTGCCGGGGTTCGCCAGCACGGTGATCCCGACCACCAGCAACCCGACCGCCGCCACCTACTACGACAACGTGCGGGTGCCCAAGGACATGCTGGTCGGCGAGCTGCATGGCGGCTGGAAGCTGATCACCGCGCAACTCAACCACGAGCGCCTGGGCCTGGGCTCCTGGTCGGACAAGGTCGCCGGGCTGTTCAGCCGCGTCTACCTGTGGGCCAAGGCGCGTGACGAGCAGGGGCGTCGGGCGATGGACAAGGCCTGGGTGCGCAGCTCGCTGGCCGAGTGCTACGCCCGCCTGGAGGCCATGCGCCTGATCAACCTGCGCATTGCCGCCAACCTGGAGCGCGAGCACATGGACGTGGCGTTGAGCTCCACCACCAAGGTCTACGGCTCGGAGTCGGCCATCGAGATCCTGCGCCGGCTATCGGCCATCGTCGGCGCCAATGGCGTGGTTCGCGGCGGTTCCGCCGCGGCGGCGCTGCACGGCGACCTGGAGTATGAGCTGCGTGCCTCGGTCACCGTGACCTTCGGCGGCGGCACCAATGAAATCCAGCGCGAGCTGATTGCCCAGTTTGGCCTGGGCATGCCGCGCACCCAGCGCTGAGCCAGTAGCGCTCGGTTCACCCACAACAACGACAACGAAAGGCCCCGCCCCGGCGCTGACCGGGGCCAGGCCGAGGGTTGCATCCGATGAGCACGATAGAGCAATTCCGGCACGACACCCGTGCCTGGCTGGAGGCCAACTGCCCGCAATCGATGCGTACCGCCATGGGCGAAGGCGATGTGGTCTGGGGCGCCAGCCAGCCGCAGTTCCCCAATGACGATGCGCGCCTGTGGTTCGAGCGCATGCGCGACAAGCGCTGGTTCTGTCCCGAATGGCCTGAAGCCTACGGCGGTGCTGGCCTGGATGCCGAGCACGTGGCGGTGCTGGAAAGTGAAATGCGCCGCCTCAAGTGCCGGCCACCGCAGATCAACCTCGGCATCTGGATGCTCGGGCCAGTGCTGCTGGCCTACGGCAGCGAGGAGCAGAAGCGCAGCCTGCTGCCGCCCATGGCGCGCGGTGAAGTGCGCTGGTGCCAGGGCTTTTCCGAGCCCAACGCCGGCTCCGACCTCGCCAGCCTGAAGATGGCCGCGCGTGACGCAGGCGACCACTTCGTGGTCGATGGCAGCAAGATCTGGACGTCCTACGGCGACAAGTCCGACTGGATGTATGCGCTGGTGCGCACCGACAACCAGGCGCCCAAGCACGAGGGCATCAGCCTGATCGTGCTGGACATGCGCAGCCCCGGGGTAAAGCCGGTGCCAATCGACCTGATCAGTGGCAAGTCGGCGTTCTGCCAAGTCTTCTTCGACGCGGTGAAAGTGCCCAAGAGCCAGCTGATCGGCCCGCTCAATGGCGGTTGGAACCTCGGCAAATACCTGCTGCAGCACGAACGCAAGGCCATGTCCAAGTTCGGCGAGTTCAGCCTGCCTTCGCACTTCGACCTGCTGGCGCTGCTGCGCGAATACCTGCCACGGCCAGCCAGCCAGGGCGAACTGGCCTTGCAGGCGCGGGCGGTGGCCCGCGCGATGGACGAGCACGCCTATGGCCTGACGGTGCAGCGCATGGCCGAGGAGGGGCGTAGTGGCGACGACATCAGTGGCCTGATGGCGATCATGAAACTGCTGCACACCGAGCAGGAGCGCGACAAGTTCGAGGTGCTGCTCGATGCCATGGGCGGCCATGGCCTTGGCTGGCAGCAGCCGGGCTTCAGCGAGTGCGAACTGGCGGTGACCCGCGCCTGGCTCAACAGCTATGCCCTGACCATTTCCGGCGGGGCTTCGGAGGTGCAGCTCAATGTCATCGCCAAGCGCGTGCTGGGCCTGCCCGACGGCAAGAAAGGAGTATCGGCATGAACCTGCGTTACAACAACGAGCAACGCCTGCTGGCCGACAGTGCCCGCGACTTCCTGGCCGCGCGCAGCCCGGTCGCGGCACAACGGCGCCTGCGTGACCAGGGCGTGGCGCAAGGCTTCGACACCCAGCTGTGGCGCGAGGCGGTGGAGCTGGGCTGGAGCGCGATCCCGTTTGCGCCGCACCTCGGCGGGCTGGATTTTGGATGCATGGGCCTGGGGCCGATCTTCGAAGCCAAGGGCCAGCACCTGTCGGCGACGCCACTGTTGTCCAGCGTGGTGCTGGCCGGCTCGCTGCTGGCGCTTGCCGGTTCGGCCCCGCAGCAGGAGCAATGGTTGCAGCCAGCGATTCGCGGTGAGCGGCGCCTGGCCCTGGCACTGGAGGAGAGTGGCCGCCATCGCCCCCGCGACGTCGCCCTTGCGGCGGTGGCCGACGGCGACGGCTTCCGCCTCACGGGGGAAAAGTTCTGGGTTATCGACGGCGTGGCTGCCGATGCCTACGTGGTGGCGGCGCGTACCGCCGGCCAGCCGGGTGAGGAGCAGGGCATCAGCTTGTTCCTGGTGCCGGCCGATACCCCAGGCGTGCAGTGCAGCGTGCTGCCGATGATCGACTCGCGCAACAGCGGGCGCTTGCAACTCGACCAGGTACGCCTGGGCCGCGAGGCGCTGTTGGGTGTGGCCGGCGGTGCCTGGGCAGTGCTGGACGCTGTGCTGGACCGTGGCCGGGCGTGCCTGGCGGCGGAACTGCTGGGCGCTGCGCAGCAACTGTTCGAAACCACCGTGGAGTACCTCAAGACCCGCGTGCAGTTCGACGTGCCGATCGGCTCGTTCCAGGCCCTGCAGCACCGCGCCGCAAAACTGTACACCGACCTGGCCCTGGCGCGCAGTGCGGTGATGGCTGGGTTGGCAGCACTGGATGAAGCGCAACTGGCCCCGGCCCAACGTGGGCGGCTGGTCAGCCTGGCCAAGTGGAAGGCCGGCGATACCGCGCTGAAAGTCGCCAACGAAGCGGTGCAGATGCATGGCGGCATTGGCGTGACCGACGAGCTGGATGTCGGCCTGTACCTCAAGCGGGTGCGGGTGGCCCAGGCCTGCCTGGGTGATCGCGACTTCCATTGCGAACGTTATGCGGCCCTTGACGAGGCCTGCGCCTGAGCGCAGCGGCTGGAGAACCCTGATGAGCATTGACCGTTGGCGACAGGCCTGGGAGCAGCTGCTTGCCCCTGGCTCGCCTTTCGAAATGATGACCCCGGCCGATGGTGGCCCGCGTTACTTCCGCCAGGCGCCGCGCAACCTGTTGCAGGTGATCGACGCTGCACGGGTGCATGGCGACAAGGAGTTTGTCGTCTGGCAACAGCAGCGCCTGAGCTTCGCCGCCTATTTCGACGCTGTCGACCGGCTGGCCGGGCAGTTGGCTGGCCCGCTGGGCCTGCGCCCCGGCGAGCGGGTGGCGATTGCCATGCGCAACCAGCCGGCCTGGCTGGTGGCATTCGCCGCCATCCAGCGTTGCGGGGCGGTGTGCGTGCCGCTCAACAGCTGGGGCCTGCATGATGAATTGCTGCATGGCGTGGAGGACAGCGGTGCGCGCCTGTTGATCGGCGACGAGCCGCGCCTGGCTTTGCTGCAAGGCGACCTGGCGGCGAGTGGGCGCACCTTTATCGTGGTCGGGCGTGCCGCCGACGCAGGGCTGCCCGCGCATTGCCTGCGCTACGAGGACCTGCTGGCGGCCGAGCCGCTGCCGCTGGCGGCCTTGGACATCGAGCCGCAGGCGCCCGCGCTGATTCTCTATACCTCCGGTACCACCAGCCGGGCCAAGGGCGTGTTGTCCAGCCACCGGGCGATTTGCCAGGCGTTGACCGCGCTGGAGTTCCAGGGCGCGTTCTGTGCGCTGACATCGCCCGAAAGGATCGCCGGCATGCTCGGCAGTGGCTTTGCCTCGAGCACCTTGATGGCGGTGCCGCTGTTCCACGTCAGTGGCCTGCACGCGCAGTTCCTCTCGGCCTTGCGCGGCGGCCGGCGCTTGCTGCTGATGTACAAGTGGGACGCCGAGCAAGCGCTGGACCTGATCCGTGACGAGCGCTGCACCCAGTTCAATGGTGCGCCACTGATGATGCAGCAGCTGCTGGCATCGCCACGTTATGGCGGCAGTGACACCGCCAGCCTGTTCGGCCTCGGCCTGGGCGGCGGTGCATCCTCGGCCGGCCTGCTGGACGAAATGCTCGGGCGCAAGCCACAGGTGATCGCCGGCAGTGGCTACGGCCTGACCGAAAGCAATGGCATCGGCGCGGCGATTGGCGGCGATCTGTTCGCCTACCGGCCGGCGGCAGCGGGCTGGCCGTTGCCGATCGTTGACGTGTGTATCGGTGACGACCCGTCGCAACCACTGCCTGCCGGCCGCGAAGGGTTGATCTGGCTGCGCTCGCCGACCTTGATGGAGGGCTACTGGAACCTCGCCGAGGCCAGCCAGCAAACCCTGCGCTACGGCTGGCTGGACACCGGCGACCTCGGCTACCTCGACGAACAGGGCTTCCTGTGCATCAGCGGGCGGGTCAAGGACTTGATCAACCGCGGTGGCGAGAAGATCTCGGCGGTGGAGATCGAAACCTGCGTCAGCGACATGCCCGGGGTGCTGGAAGCGGCGGCGTTCGCCGTCGACCACCCGTTGTTCGGTGAAGTGGTGGCGCTGGCGATCCATGGCGCGGCGGCCAGCCTGCCGGCGGACGAGCAGGTGCGCACGTTCATCGCCGAACGGCTGGCGGCCTACAAGGTGCCGGCCCAGGTCTACCGCGTCGATCAGCCACTACCACGCAATGCCACCGGCAAGGTGCTCAAGGCCGAACTCAAGGCACGCCTGGGCAGCGCGTGATTGTTAGTCCCTCCGGACGATGCCGTGCCGGCTGGAACCGGAACAATGAAGCCATACCACAAGCCTTATCAGCGAAGGAGGCAGTACATGAAAACAACAACAGGTGTGATACTCGCAGCCGCTCTGTCCCTCAACACAGGTCTTATAACCGGGGCCTACGCCGCCGTGTCGCCGGAAGAAGCCGCCCGGCTTGGCAAGGACCTGACCTGCGTCGGCGCCGAGCAGGCCGGCAATGCGGCGGGCACCATCCCGCCGTACACCGGCAAGTACCTGGGCCAGGTGCCGGGTTGGAACCACGTCAAGTTCTCCGGTGACCAGCCGGTGGACCCGTATGCCGATGAAAAGCCGATCCTTGTGATCACTGCGCAGAACATGGACCAGTACGCCGAGCATCTGACCGAAGGGCAGAAGGCGCTGCTGAAGAAATACCCGGCCAGCTACAAGATGAACATCTACCCGGGGCACCGTGACTTCCGTTACCCCGACTACGTGTGCCGCCGGGTGGCCGACAATGCCCTGCATGCGCAGCTGGTGAACGACGGGCTAGGCGTCGAGGGCCTGGGCCAGGTGCCGTTCCCGATTCCCAAGAACGGCATGGAAGTGCTGTGGAACCACCAGTTGCCGGCACGCGCCTACACCGAGGAGAAAATCTCCGACCTCGCCTCGGTACTGCCCAACGGCAGCATTGGCTGGGGCCGCGCCCATGCGCGCAACTTGTCGCAGGCCAACTCACCGACCGTGGAGCCGAAAACCTCCGACATGATCCAGGCGATGAGCTACAACACCACGCTCAAGCCGGCCCGTGACAACGGTGTGATCAGCATTGCCCACGAGCCCTACAACTTCGTCACCTCTGCGCGCCAGGCCTGGGCCTACAGCCCGTCGACCCGGCGCGTGCGGCAGATGCCAGGGTATGGCTACGACCAACCGATGATCGGCACCAACGGCACCATGACGGTGGACGAGGACCGCCTGTTCAATGGCGCGCCGGAGCGTTACACCTGGAAGCTGCTGGGCAAGCGCGAGATCTACAGCCCGGCCAACGCCTTCAAGGCCAACGCCGGTACCGTCAAGTATGCCGAGCTGCTGACGCCCAACCATCCCAACCCCGAGTTCATGCGTTATGAGCTGCGCCGGGTGTGGGTGGTGGAGGCCGACCTCAAGGAAGGCTACCGCCATGTGTACGGCAAGCGTGTGTTGTTCATCGACGAAGACACCTGGAACGCGGTGATGGCCGACAACTACGATGCCCGTGGGCAGCTGTGGAAGCACGCCATGATCAACTACTACTACCACCCGGACATGAGTGGCTGGCAGGCCGGTTCGCAGTTCTTCATGGACCTGAACTCGGGGCAGTACACCGGCTACGGGATGACCAACGAGGCGAAGAAGGGGCCGATTCTGAACGAGAGCAAGTTTACGCCGGACATGTACACCGCCGATGCCGCACGGGCGATTGGGCGTTGATGGGCTGATAGTTGCTCGGAAGTGAATGAGGCCTGGCAGGGTTACCCCGCCAGGCCTTTTTCATGTTTGTGTGATGTTGGGTGCCTGTCTTGGGATTTGCAGGGGGGGCATAAATCGAGCGCCGCCCGCGCGGCGCATCGCGGGCAAGCCCACTCCTACATTTGTTGCAACGTGGCCATGCCTGTGAGGCCATGGTTGTCAGCCGGTTTGCACGGCTCAAGTCATGCGCCAGAGCTGGCAACCATGGCATTACAGGTTCGGCACGCTGCAACAAATGTAGGAGCGGGCTTGCCCGCGATGGCGCTCGATCTCACAGGCGCTGAATGTCTCGAGGCAGGCCCCCGGCCCCTACACCGCCACCGCGCCAACCACCTTGCCGCCCGCCAACCCCTTGATCTGCGCCCGATACCGCGGCAACGCAATAGCCAAGAACACCGCCGCCAACACCAGCAACACCACCGAAGCTGCCAACGCATACCGCAGCGACTCCCCCTGCAACCTCGGCAGGAACAGGTCACTCAGCATCCCGATCAACAACGGCCCCAGTCCAACCCCCAGCAAGGTCATGGCCATGACAAAGATCGCCGTGGCCTGTGCCAGTCGATTCGCCGGGAACAAATGAGTGATCGCCCCCAGGCACGGCGTCGCCCACCACACCCCAAAGAAGCCGAACGCACTGTAGAACAGGAACGCCTGTGGCACCGGCGTGTCGCCAATGTAAAAGGCAATACCCTGCGGCCACAGGAAGTAGGCCAGGGCAAACGGAATGCTCAGCAATGTGCCCAGCAACGGCACGCCAATCTGCCAGCCAACATCACGCCGGGCCAGGCGGTCGGTGAGTATGCCGCACACCAGGGTGCCGATGGTCGAGCCGGTACCACCGATCACGCCCACCAGGAAGCCCGCTTGCTGCATGTTCAGGCCGTGGGAGCGAATCAGGAAGCTCGGGCTCCAGGTGCCGATGGCGTAGCCGGCGATCGCCGCTGCGCCGCCAGTCATCACCAGCCACGGGAACGATGGCATACGCAGCAGCTCGACCAGGGTCTGCAGCCAGCCTTCGCTCGCCACGGCACTGGCCTGCTGCAACCTGACGGGCGCCGGTGTGCGCACGGTCAGCAACAGCAACAAGCCAAGGAAGATGCCAGGCGCACCGATCAGCAGGAACGCATAACGCCAGCCATGCTGCTGGGCAATCCAGCCACCCAGGCCCAGGCCGACGATGGCGCCCAGGCTTGAGCCAAGCATCAGTACTGCCAGGGCCGTGGAGCGGCGCTGTGGCGGGTAAAGGTCGGAGACCATCGCCACCGACGGCGCGGTGCCGCCAGCCTCGCCAATGGCCACGCCAATGCGCGCCAGGACCAGGGTAAAGAAGTTGCTGGCCATGCCGCAGAGCATGGTCATCAGGCTCCAGGCCATGCAACTGAAGGCAATAACCGGCTTGCGCCCGATGCGGTCCGACAGCCGCCCCAGGGGTAGGCCGAACACGGTGTAGAACACGGCGAAGGTCACGCCCGAGAGTAGCCCGATACCCGTGTCGGAAATGCCGAACTCGAGTTTTACCGGTTCGATCAGGATCGCCATCAGCTGGCGGTCAATGTAGTTGAACACGTAGATGCTGGCCAGCACCAGCAAGGCGTAGTGGGTACGCCAGGTCACGGGAGGGGATGGGTTCACTGTACGGCTCCGCTTCTTGTTTTAGGTGCGCACGATGCTCGACGCATCCTGGCGCGATTTCATCGTCTGTTCAGACCAGTTTCGCCGCGCCGGCGTGCGCCTCGCCGGGCGTTGGCCAGGCAGCGCAAGACTAGTCTCGACGGACGATGTTTCGCACCTGCCCAGGGTGAATCATTCAGCCCATGCCCGGTGTTTCGCGCCCCTTGCACACCGGTAACAAGAAGAGTGAAGGAGCTGAAATGAGCATCTTGTTCGAGCCTGTGCGGCTGGGCGAACTGCAGTTGGCCAACCGCATCGTCATGGCCCCGATGACCCGCAGCCGTGCCGACAGCCAAGGCGTACCGGGCAGCGACATGGTTGCCTACTACCGCCAGCGTGCCAGTGCCGGGCTGATCGTGGCCGAGGGCACCGCGCCTTCGGCCAGTGGCCTGGGCTACTGCCGCACCCCGGCGATCTACTCCGCCGAACAGATTGTCGCCTGGCGCCAGGTGACCCGCGCCGTGCACGCCGAGGGCGGGCGCATGGTACTGCAACTGATGCATGTGGGGCGTGCCGCCAGCCGTCATAACAAGCCGCAGGGCGCAGCGACGGTGGCGCCCTCGGCGATTCGCGCGCGTACCCAGCTGTTCAGCGATGCTGCCGGCATGGTCGACACCGAGCTGCCCGAGGCGCTGACTGTCGAAGGTATCGCTGGCGTGATCGACGACTACCGCCAGGCCGCGCTGAATGCCCGTGAAGCCGGCTTCGATGGCGTCGAGCTGCATTGCACCAGCGGCTACCTGCCGATGCAGTTCATGGCTGCCAGCAGCAACCAGCGCAGCGATGAATATGGCGGCGATGCCGGCAACCGGGTGCGCTTCGCCAAGGAGGTGCTCGAAGCCATGGCTGCGGCGATTGGCGCCGGGCGAGTGGGCCTGCGCCTGTGCCCCGGCAACCCTTACAACGACATCGACGACAGCGAGCCAGCCGTGACCAGTGCGGCACTGTGCGCGGCGGTAGCGCCATTGAACCTGGCCTACCTGCACGTCATGCGTTCGCCCCTGGCCGACCTCGATGCCTTCGCCCTGGCGCGCCAGCACAGCCGCCAGGCACTGATCCTCAACGATGGCTTCGACGGCGCTTCGGCGTGTGCGGCACTGCAGGCGGGCGAGGGCGCGGCGGTGTCCTTTGGCCGGCACTTCATCGGCAACCCGGACTTGGTCGAGCGGTTGCGCCACGGTCGGCCGCTGGCCGGCTTTGACCGCAAGACCCTCTACACCTCAGGGGCAAGGGGCTACAGCGATTACCCCAGCTGGCAGGCCAGCGCGGAGGTGACGCCATGAACCTGCCGCAAAATCTGACTGCCGTGGCCCAGCAGCCGGTCAGCCGCGAGCAGACCCAGGCATTGCTCGACCTGCGCAGCGCTGCCAGTGCGCTGATCAAACCTCGCGACCTCCATACCTTGGCCGATCGCCTGGAGGCGCAGGCCGATACCCACGCCGAGCGGCCGTTCCTGATCTATGGCGAGCAGGTACTGAGCTACGCCGAAGTCGACAGCCTGGCCGACCAGATGGCCCATGCCTGCCAGGCCCGGGGCCTGCGCCCCGGTGATGTGTGTGCCTTGCTGATGGAAAACCGCCCGGCGTTCTTTGCTTGCTGGTTCGGCTTGGTCAAGCTTGGGGTCGTAGTGGCCTTCATCAACACCCAGGTATCTGGCAAACCCTTGCTGCACGCTTTGCAAACCACCGGCGCCAAGGCCTTGGTGGTGGGCGAAGAGTGCCTGGGCAGCCTGCAGGCCACTGCAGACTTGCCGCAACTGCCCGTGTGGCTGGTCAACGACGCCGAGCAGCCGTGGTCCGGCCCGCTGCCGAGCGGTATCGACACGGCCTTCGCCGGCGACCTGGCTGCAGCCCCGCACAGCCGCTTCCCGCGTGAGCTGCGTGCGAATATCGAAGCGCAGGCACCGACGCTGCTGATCTTCACCTCGGGCACCACCGGCCTGCCCAAGGCCGCACGCTACAGCCACATGCGCTGGATGTCGTCGGGTGATGTGATGGAAGTGACCTTGCAGGCTACGGCCGATGACGTCTTTTATTGCTGCCTGCCGCTGTATCACGGCGCCGCTGCCACGTCGGTCACGTCCACCGCCCTGCGCGTCGGTGCAAGCATCGTGGTGCGGCGCAAGTTCAGCGTGCGCGAGTTCTGGAGCGATGTTGCCCGCCATCGCATCAGCGTATTCCAGTACATCGGCGAAATCTGCCGCTACCTGCTCAACCGCCCGGAGCAGCCCGGCGAACGTGAGCACAGCCTGCGCTGCATGCTCGGTGCCGGCCTGTCGGGTGACGCCTGGCAGCGTTGGGTCGAGCGTTTCGGGCCTATCCAGGTGTTCGAAGGTTGGGGGGCCACCGAGGCCAATACCAATCTGATCAACGTCGACAACTACCTCGGCTCGTGCGGTCGGGTACCAGACTGGAGCCGCACCAACCTGCGCCTGGTGCGCTACGACGTAGAGAACGATTGCCACCCGCGCGACGAAAACGGCTTCTACCAGCTGTGCGAGGTTGGCGAAGTGGGCGAGGCAATGGGCTTTATCGTCGACCACCCGGACATCGGCGGTGGTCGCTTCGAGGGCTACACCTGCGCTGCCGCCACCGAAAGCAAGATCCGCCGCGATGTCCTGCAGGCAGGCGATGCCTGGTGGAGCTCGGGCGACCTGCTGCGCCAGGATGCCGACGGCTACTGCTACTTTGTCGACCGCATCGGCGATACCTTCCGCTGGAAAAGCGAGAACGTCTCCACCCAGGAGGTGGCCGACGCCCTCAGCGACCTGCCGGGCCTTGAGCTGATCAACGTCTACGGCGTGCAGGTGCCGGAGCACGAGGGCAGGGCGGGCATGGCCGCAGTGCTGATGCAGCCAGGCCAGGTGTTCGACCCGCAGGCGTTGTACCAGCTGACCGAGGCACGCCTGCCGCGCTATGCCGCGCCAATGTTCGTGCGGGTGAGTGCGGCGGCGGACCTGACCAGCACCTTCAAGTTGCGCAAGGTCGACTTGCAGCGCCAGGGTTATTGCCCGCAGGCCTGCGCCGACCCGCTGTTCATCCGCGACGAAAACAGCCGCAGCTACCAGCCCTATTCCGTGGAGGTGCTGGCGCAGGTGGGCCTGCCAGCATTCATCGGTGGCCAGCATGGTTGAACTCGACGGCAACGGCCACGCGCTGGAGGGCGGCCTGCGCTACCCCTGGCCGCAGGCGCAAGGCAGCGGCGAGTGGCGGGAGGTGCTGGACGGGGTGTGGTGGCTGCGCATGCCGCTGCCGTTCCGCCTCGACCACATCAACCTGTACCTGCTGCGCCATGGCGACGGCTGGGTGGTGGTGGACAGCGGCATGAACACCGCGCAAACCCGTGAAGTGTGGGAGCGGGTATTTGCCGGGTTGTTCGCCTGCCAGCCGGTGCTGGCGGTGATCTGCACCCACTACCATTCCGACCATGCCGGGGTGGCAGCCTGGCTCGCCGAGCGCTATCGCTGCCCGGTGTACATGACCGCCAGCGAGTACCGCTCGCTGTACCTGACGGTGCCGCCCGAGCAGGCGCCAGGTTGGGACTTCTGCGACTTCCACCTCAAGGCAGGCTTTACCGACCAGCAGGTCGACGAGCTGTACCGGTTGATCCAGAACGGCCACTTCCGCCCGTTGCATTTCAACAGCTACCGGCGCTTGCGCGACGGCGACCGTTTGGCCATCGGTAGCCGCCAGTGGCGCGTGGTGATCGGCCGTGGCCATTCCCCCGAGCACGCCTGCCTGTATGCCGAGGATGGCAGCGTGCTGATCGCCGGCGACCAGGTGTTGCCACGCATTACCCCGACCGTGGGCGTGCATGCCACCGAGCCCGAAGCCGACCCGCTGCGTGACTGGCTGGCCTCGCTCGACCACCTGCGCGGCTTGCCGGACAGCGTACTGGTGCTGCCCGCCCACGAGCGGCCGTTCTACAACCTGCACGCGCGCCTGGACCAGTTGCATGCGCATCACCAGGCCCAGTTGTCGCGGATGTTGGCCAGCTGTGACGAGCCGCGCAGCGCGCTCGAACTGATGGCCGTGCTGTTCCCCAGGCTGTCAGGTCGTTTCGACGAACTGATGGCGCTTGGCGAAACGTTGGCCCATGCCAACTACCTCATGGCCGAAGGGCTGCTGGTGCGCGAACTCCATCAGGCGCATTACCGCTACCGCCGTGGCCCGCAGGGGAAAATTGCGGCCGCGCCCGGCTCGACGGCAACGTTGAACATTCCTGGCAGCCAACTGGTTGCCCATCAGGAGAGTCCGTGTGATCGACAAGAACAACAATAACGGTACTGGCCTTGCTTGCCGCGGTTTGCCGCTGGCCAGCCTGACGGCGGCAATTGCCCTGGCCTCGGCATCGGCCTGGGCAGGGGAGACCATCGAGTTCGACAATGGCGCCACCATCGACTGGTCGGTGACCACCAGCTACGGCATCGGCGTGCGCCTGGCCAAGCCCAGTGACCGCCTGATGGGGGTGAACGCCGACGACGGTGACCGCAACTTCAACCAGGGCAGCCTGACCACCAACCGCCTGGGTGCACTGGGCGAGATGATCATGCGCATGGACAACTACGGCGCCGTGGTGCGCGCCAGTACCTTCTACGACGACGTCTACCACCGCAAGAACGACAACAACTCGCCGGCCACGGTCAACAAGGCCGGCGACAACGACGAATTCACCAGTGATGCGAAATACTACAGCGGTGGCCGCTCCCGCCTGCTGGATGCCTATGTGTTTGGTGGCTGGCGCTTCGACAACGACTCGATGCTCGACGTCAAGGCCGGGCGCCATATCGAATCGTGGGGCGAAAGCTTGTATTACCCCGGGGTCAACGGGGTGCAGAACCCTTCGGATGCGGTCAAGGCGGCGCAACCTGGCGTCGAGGTCAAGGAAGTACTGCTGCCGGTCGGCCAGGTGTCGGCGTCGTACCGCTTCAACCCGCAGTTCACCCTCGGCGGCTACGTGCAGTACGAATGGAAGGGCACCGAGCTGGCTCCGGTGGGTAGCTATTTGTCGGGCACCGACGTGATCGGTCCAGGCCGTGAATTCCTCATCACGCCGACCGGCAACGTGCCCTACCGTGGCACCGACGAGCCGCGCGACAGTGGCCAATGGGGTGTGCAGTTGCGCTACCGGCCGGTACCGGCGCTGGAGCTGTCGCTGTTCCACGTCAACTACCACGACAAGAACCCGGCCACCGCCCTGGTCGGCTATAGCCCGGTGCCGGTAGGCGGTGGCCTGTTCGCCTTCGCCGCCAACGGCTATCGGGTGAAGTACTTCGAAGACATCAAGCTCACCGGCATCAGCGCGTCGACCAAGCTCGGCGACACCCAGGTCGGCGCTGAATGGTCGTACCGCGACGGTGCGCCGGTGATGGTCAGCACCGGCCTGGGGCCTACCCCGGCGCGCGGCAAGGGTCAGCAGTTCCAGATATCGGCCATGCGCGTGCTGGGCGACCGCCCCTGGGCCAGCCAGACCACCCTTACCGGGGAGATCATTCACGTACGCGTCGACAGCGTCGACGCCACTTCGCCAGCCGGCAACCTGCAGGGCGTGGCGCTGCTGCCGAGCCTGCGACCTTTGGTTGGAGCTTCCGATGACTTCACCTACAAAACCGCGACGGGCTGGCGCTCCCGCGATGCCAGCGCCTACACCGTCGGCGCATCGTTCAGTTATCCGGGCGTTTTCCAAGGCTGGGATCTGGAAGTCCCGGTGCGCTTCTCCAACGTGTTCAGTGGCTCGACGCCCATGTCCGGGAGCATCTCCGGGGTGCAGGGCGACCGCCGTATCAGCATAGGCACCACCTTCAAGTACCTGGGCAACCTGGAAGCCGCGCTGACCTATGTCGGTTACCTCGGCTCGCCGGATGCGATCAAGCGCCCGTATGCCGACCGTGACTACGCCACCTTCTCGCTGAAATACACCTTCTGACCAATCACCTGACAACGCTGGCGCCGGTAGGCGCCGGCTCGGAGGCATCATGGGGCTCAAAGGCCACGCAGCAATAGTCGGTACCGCGCAGTACAAGCCGGAAAAGTACGCCACGGCACCGAAGATGTTCCACCTTGAACAGGTCGCCGACCTGGCCGCCCAGGCCCTGCGCGATGCCGGCCTGCAAGCCTCGGACCTGGACGGCCTGGTAATCAACGGGCCGCAGTTCCATGAAGCGTCGGTGTTCGTCCCGGCCATGGCCGCCGAATACCTGGGGCTGCGGCTGAACTTCGCCGAAGTGGTCGACCTGGGTGGTTGCACCTCGGTCGGCATGGTCTGGCGCGCCGCCGCGGCCATCGAGTTGGGCCTGTGCCAGGCGGTGCTGTGCGTACTGCCGGCGCGCATGGCGCCCTTGGGGCCGGACGAGGACCCAGGCTGGATGGCACGGGCCATGCGCTTTGGTGGCCACAGCACGGCATTTGGTGCGCCAGAGGCGGAATTCGACCTGCCCTATGGGCACATGGGCCAGAATACCGGCTATGCGATGATCGCCCAGCGCTACGCCGCCCAGTACGGCTACGACCCGCGCGCGCTGGCGAAAATCGCCGTGGACCAGCGCAGCAACGCCCAGGCCAACCCGCAGGCGATGTTCTTCGGCCAGCCGCTGAGCGTGGAGCAGGTGCTGGCCAGCCGCATGGTCGCCGACCCGTTGCATGTGCTGGAGATCGTCATGCCGGTGGCCGGCGGTGCGGCACTGATCATCACCAACAAGGAACTGGCTGCCCGTGCCCGCAAGCGCCCGGCGTTCATCACTGGTTTTGGTGAACACCTGGCGTTTAAGTCGCCGACCTACGCCCAGGACATGGTGCATACGCCAATCGGCCCGGCCTCGCGCCGCGCCTTCGCCATGGCTGGGCTGAAACCCAGCGATGTCGATGCCGCACAGATCTACGACTGCTACACCATCACCGCCTTGCTGACCCTGGAAGACGCCGGCTTCTGCGGCAAGGGCGAGGGCATGGCATTCGTCCGCGAGCACGACCTGACCTGGCGCGGCGATTTCCCCATGAACACCCACGGCGGCCAACTCAGCTTCGGCCAGGCCGGTTCGGCCGGCGGCATGTCGCAGGTCATCGAGGCGGTCACGCAGATCGCCGGGGCCGCCGGCGAGCGCCAGCTGCAGCGTTGCGACAGCGTCTATGTCTCCGGTACCGGCGGCGTGATGAGCGAGCAGGGCGCATTGATCCTTCAGGGAGCATAACGATTATGTCGAACAACAAACCGATGCCTGTCGCCACCGAGATCTCGGCACCGTTCTGGGAGGGGCTCAAGGCCCGCCGCCTGCTGGTGCAGCAGTGTGGTGCCTGTGAACAATGGCTGTTCTACCCCCGTCGGCACTGCCCGGCCTGCCTGGCACCGGACCCGGCGTGGCGCGAAGTGAGCGGCCAGGCGACGCTGTACAGCTTCACCTTGACGCGCATTCCGACCCTGCCTGACTTCATCGATGAAATGCCGCAGAAACTGGCAGTGGTGGAGCTGGCCGAAGGGGTACGTATCAATACCACCCTGGTGGGGCTGGAAGAGGGGCAGATCCGCATCGGCATGCCGTTGCAGCCGGTATTTGCGCAGGTCGATGCCAAGGGCAACCGGCTGTTGCGCTTCACTGGCCTTGAGCAGGATGCCGGCCGCCTGGAAGCTTTGGCTGTGGTCGACGACGTGCCACCAGCCGAGGCCCCTGGGGCGCGCCTGCAGGTTGACTGCCAGGACCAGGCGGCCCTGCAGGCCCTAGTCAGCGAGCATTACAGTGACTGGAGCAACAGCCTGCTGGTGGACCAGGCGCTGATCGATGCCTTCGCCCAGCTGTCGGGTGACGACTATTGGATTCACACCGACCCTGAGCGTGCCCGGCGCAGCAGCCCATTTGGCGGCACCATCGCCCATGGTGCACTGGTGCAGGTGCTGCAGTCGCGGTTGAAGCTGGCGCTAGGCTTCGAGATCACCGGCTTTACCACGCAGATCAACTACGGCTCCGACCGTTTGCGCTTCCCGGCGCCGGTGCCGGCCGGTTCGCGCATTCATGCCCGGGCCAGGGTCAAGGCGGTCGAGCTGAACCAGCGCGGTACTCAGCTGACCCTGGAGATAAACACCCATGTGGTCGGCCAGGAACGGCCGTCGGTGATCAATGACCTGGTGATCCTGTACCAGCGTTGAGGGGCGTAACTGTGGGGGCGGGCACACCCGCGCAGCATTCAACGCGGTGTATGGCACCGGCTGCGCCGGTGTTCGCGGCTGAAGCCGCTCCCACAGGTACTGCGCAAGGCTTGAAGGCTGCATAGAACCTGTGGGAGAGGGCTTGCCCGCGCCTGCAAGCGACAGGCTGATTCAGACAAACCTTAAGCCATTTGGACGATGTTTCCCGATCGCCCGCGACGGACTATCCCTATGCCCCCCCGCCTGACAAGAACAAGAGGAATGGCTCCATGGCTGCGTTGTACGTGCACCTCGATCAGGAGCGACGCCCATGCGCTCGGTGATCGGCTACCTGGTCTGCCTGATCGTCGGGCTGACCATCGTCTTTACCTTCCTGCCTCGCCCTGAGGCCGCACCCGCCGATGAACCGCTGCGTGCCGACCGGGTGCAGGTCAACGCCTTGCTCGACCTTGGCCCGCGCGTGCTGGCGGTAGGCGAGCGCGGCAGCATTCTGTTCAGCGATGACCAAGGCATCAGCTGGCAACAGGCGGTGGTCGAACCGCAACGTCAGGTGGCCCTGACCGCCGTGGTGGCGCTCGACGCACAGCGCCTGCTGGCGGTCGGCCATGACGGCTGGATCCTGCGCTCCGACGATGGCGGCCGGCATTGGCGTGAGGTGCGCCACGACAACAAGCTAGGCGAACCGCTGCTGGGCGTGTGGGCGGCCGGCGGTGAGCGCGTCCTGGCCTATGGCAGCTTTGGCAAGTTCTACCAGTCCGACAACGCCGGGGCGACCTGGCAGGCCTTGACGCTAGATATCGACAGCGCCCATCTCAACGGCATGGACGGTGGCGCCGATGGCCGGCGCATGCTGGTCGGCGAGCAGGGCCTGGTACTGCGCAGCCATGACGGCGGCATGCAGTGGCAGACGCTGCCGGCGTTCTACAGCGGCTCGCTGTTCGGCATCGTGCGCCTGAGCCAAGACGACTGGGTGGCCTACGGCATGCGCGGGCATGTGTTCGTCAGTCATGATTTCGGCGAGCACTGGCGCCAGGTCGAAGTCGGCAACACGCTGCCGCTTTATGGGCACACCCGCTTGCCAGGCGGTGGGCTGGTGATCGTCGGTGCGGGCGGCTCGTTGGTGCGCCTGGGCCCGCGCGGTGAGTTGCAGAGCGCTACGCGCCTGGTCGGGCACGGTACCTTGACCTCGGCGGCAATGGTGGGTTCACGGCTGTTGTTGGGCGGTGAACAAGGGGTTTTCGACGCCAGTGCGGGCAGCCTTGCCGCGCTGAGCCAATGAGAGGCATACCATGAAAAAACCAGACACTCGTGCCGCGCGCTGCGTCCAGGCCACTGCCAGCGCCTTGATGAAAGGGCGCAAAGGCCTGCTGTTGCTGTTCGTGCTGCTGACCTTGGGCCTGGGCTACAGCGCCACCCATACCCAGCTGGACCCAGGTTTCAACAAGCAGATCCCGGTGCGCCATGACTACATGGTGAACTTCCTGCGCTTCAGCCAGTACTTCACCGGTGCCAACCGCTTCCTTGTCAGCGTGCGCTGGAAAGGCGAGGGCGATCTGTACAACCCAGAGTTCCTCGACACCCTGCGCAAGGTCACTGACGACGTGTTCTTCATTTCCGGGGTCAATCGCGCCAGTGTCACCTCGCTGTTCACCGCCAACGTGCGCTACATCGAAATCACCGAGGAAGGTTTCTATGGCGACGTGGTAGTGCCACCACGCTTCAACGGCAGTGCTGCCGACCTCGCCCAGGTGCGCAGCAACGCCGCGGCATCCGGGCAGATCGGCCGGTTGGTCGCCAACGACCTGAAGTCGGCGATGGTACGTGCCGACCTGCAGGATACCGACCCGCAGACCGGCAAACCGGTGGACTATGTCGAAGTCGCCAAGCGCCTGGAGGCGCTGCGCGACAAGTACGCCAGCGCCGACATCGAAATCAGCATCGTCGGCTTCGCCAAGCTGGTGGGCGATGTGGTCGAGGGGCTGAACACGGTGATCGGCTTCTTCGTGATCGCCTTCGTCATCACCGCGCTGCTGCTGTGGCTGTATGCACGCTCCTGGCGCCTGACCCTGGTCGCCCTGGTGGTGGCGCTGCTGCCAGTGGTGTGGTTGCTGGGCCTGTTGCCGCTGCTGGGGCTGGGCATCGACCCGATGTCGATCCTGGTGCCGTTCCTGATCTTCTCCATTGGCGTGTCCCACGCGGTACAGATGACCAATGCCTGGAAGCAGGACGTGGTGGCCGGGGCCAGCGCCCAGCAGGCGGCGCGCTCGGCCTTCTGCAAAATCTTCATCCCCGGCTCGCTGGCGTTGCTGATGAACGCCCTGGGTTTTGCCGTGATCATGCTGATCGACATCCCGATCGTGCATGAGTTGGGGGTGACTGCCTGCATCGGTGTGATGCTGATGATCATCACCAACAAGCTGATGCTGCCGATCATCCTCTCCTGGCTGCACCTGGAGCCCGCTACGCTGCAACGCGCCCAGGCCCGTGAAGCCGGGCGCCACCGCCTGTGGTGGCGGCTGTCGGCGCTGGCCGAGCCGGGCCCGGCGCTGGCGGTGTTCGCTGTGAGCCTGGCGCTGCTGGTGGCCGGTGCCTGGAAGGCACGCGAGCTGGCGGTGGGCGATATCGGCGCCGGGGCACCGGAGCTGCGCAGCGATTCGCGCTACAACCAGGACAATGCACGGATCATCGGCAGCTACTCGATCGGCCTCGACGTGCTGTCGGTATTCGTCGAGGTCAAGGGGATCGAAGAGGGGTGCCTGTCGCCCGAGGTCATGCGCGCGGTCGAGGCCTTCGACTTCCGCATGCGTGCAGTCAGTGGCGTGCAGTCGGTGCAGAGCGTGGCCGGCATGGGCAAGCGGGTCATCGCCGGCAATAACGAAGGCAACCCGCGCTGGGCTGCCATCCCCGGCTCGGCCCGTGGCCTGAGCCAAGGCGCACGGGCCTACATGCCGGACGACGGCCTGGTCACCGAGGGCTGCCAGCAGATGCAGATCCTGGTGTTCCTTGCCGACCATGAGGGCGCCACCATCAGCCATGCCATCGGCGAGGCACGGCGCATCATTGCCGACGTGCGCACCCCGAAGGTGGACTTCCTGCTTGCCGGCGGCAACGTCGGCGTCATGGCCGCCTCCAACGAAGCGGTCAAGCGCGCCGAAGTGACCATGCTGGCGGCGCTGTTCGGCTCGGTGGCGCTGTTCTGCTGGCTGACCTTCATGTCGCTGCGTGCGGTGCTGTGCATCCTGGTACCGCTGGCCATCGTCGCCATCCTGTGCAATGCGCTGATGGCCATGCTCGGCATCGGCCTGAAGGTTGCCACCTTGCCGGTAATGGCCCTCGGGGTCGGGGTCGGTGTGGACTACGGCATCTACCTGTACGAGCGCATTCAGCACGAGATGGCCGCGGGCGCCGCGCTGCGCGAGGCGTTCTACCTGGCCATGTGTCAGCGCGGTACCGCCGCCGTGTTCACCGCCTTGACCATGTCCATCGGCGTTTGCACCTGGGCGTTCGCGCCGCTCAAGTTCCAGGCCGACATGGGCGTGCTGCTGTCGTTCATGTTCCTGGTCAACGTGCTCGGGGCGATTTTCCTGCTGCCGGCACTGGCGGCCTGGTTCAACCGCGGGCGCCCATTGGTGGCCCGACAAACGGCGCAGCACGCGGTGTTGGTGGGCGGCGCGGGAGGACATAACCGGTAATACAAAATAAACCCTGGCGCCCCTATTGTCGGCGCCAGGGCGGGGCGGCGAGACTGTGCCGCGAGCATCGACAGCTGCATGGGGCCAATGCCCCGGCGCCGAAATTATAAAAATAACAAGGGAAGGCCCACGCCTTACCCGAGCGAGGAGAAGACTGTGGAAAAAGCTGTCTTGACCCATGATGCACTGGCCAGGCTTGGCTGCGACCTGGCGACCTTCGATCGCCTGGTTGGTGAAGTCTACGAAGGCGCCCTCGACCCTAAGCTGATGGCCGGCGCGCTGACCAGCTTCCGCACCCTCTACGCCGCCAACTACGTGACCTTGATCTTGCGCGTGCCAGACCAGCCGGACATGGGCGTGATGATCATTTCCGGCGACATTGAAGGGGCTGGTGATGTTACCTACATGACCTACCCGCAAACCAACACCCCCTTTGCCAACCAGCCGCCGGACCAGGTGTTCGCGGTCGACGACGTCATGACCTACCCCGAGTGGGAGCGCAGCGCCTACTTCAAGATGTTCTGCAGCCAACAGGACGTGTACCACGTGATGGGGGCTGACATCTCCACGCCCGATGGCGGCAAACTGCGTTTTCGCATCACCCGGCCCAAGCGCGAACCCAACTTCTCGGCCGATGAGCGCGCCCTGTGCGGCATGTTCCTGCCGCACTTGCGCCGGGCCTTGCAGATGCACAATCTGCTCGACCGCAGCGAGTCGCTCAGCGAACTCTATTCCCAGGCCATCAGCCGCCTTTCGGTGGCCACGCTGGTGCTGGATGAGAGCGGCAGCGTGCTGCAGGTCAACCCGGTGGCCCAGGAGATCCTGGCCAGTGCCGACGGGCTGAAGCTGGTGGGCGGGCGCCTGGAGGCGACTTACCCGAGCGACAACCGCGAACTGCAGCGCTTGATCAAAGCGGCGTTTTCCGCCGATGCGCCAAAGGGCGCCGAAGCCATGTCGGTGACCCGCCCGTCGGGGTTGGTCAACCTGGGCCTGGTGGTGGAATCGATCCCGTCGCTGGACTGGGCCGATGAACGCGGCAAACCGGCAGCGCTGGTGTACATCCGGGATGCCGCGAGCAAGTCGCTGGCCAGTGAGGTGGTAACCAAGCAGCTGTTCAACCTGACCCGTGCCGAAACCGCACTGGCCATGGAGCTGGCCAACGGCTTGTCGCTGGAAGAAGCTGCCGAAGAGTTGAATATTCGCCGCAACACGGCGCGTGCGCATTTGCGCTCGATTTTCTCCAAGACCGGGGTGCGCCGGCAGACCGAACTGGTGCGCATCCTGCTCAACAGTGTGGTCGCCCTGGGCAAGCCCAAGGTTGCACTGAAGGCGGTCGAACGCCTCAAGGTGCCGCCACCACAGCTGGCCGTGGCCAATGCGCGCAGCGCCTGAGGCGCAGCCGAGGCGCCGGTTTTAGTCCGCAAGGACGATGCCGGCGCGTTTTGCTTCTGCCGATACTGGGCAGACCTATCCTGGAGATTGATTATGTCTGTTACAGCTATCAGTGGCAGTGCCTCGGGCATTGGCGCGGCGGTTGCTGCCGCGCTGCGTGCGGCAGGCCATGAAGTGATCGGCATCGACCGCGCCAATGCCGAGGTGGTGGCCGACCTGTCTACCGCGCAAGGGCGTGCGGCGGCCATTGCCGAGGTGCTTGAGCGCAGCGGCGGGGTGCTCGATGGCCTGGTGTGCTGCGCCGGGATTGGTGTGACGGCACCGTCCTGCGGCTTGATCCTGGCGGTCAACTACTTTGGCGTGAGCCAGTTGCTCGAAGGCTTGCAAGGCGCCCTGGCGCAGGGGCGCAACCCGGCTGCACTGGTGATCGGCTCGGTGGCCGCCACCCAGCCGGGGGCTGAGCAGCAGGCGATGACTGCGGCGATGCTCGAAGGCGCCGAGGCCCGCGCGCTGGACCTGGCCAACGGCCTGGGCCAGCCGCACGTGGCCTATGCCTGCTCCAAATACGCCATTGCCCATTACGCCCGGCGCCTGGCAAAAACCTGGGGCCAACAGGGCATCCGCTTGAATGTGGTGGCGCCTGGTGCGGTGCAAACGCCGTTGCACCAGGCGTCGCTGGATGATGCGCGTTTTGGCAAGGCCGTACGTGAGTTTGTCGCGCCGCTGGGGCGTGCCGGGCGCCCGGAGGAAATCGCTGCACTGGTGGCGTTCCTGCAGTCCGAGCAGGCTTCGTTCGTGCATGGTAGCGTGGTTTTCATCGATGGCGGCATGGACGCGATGGTGCGTGCGCCGCGTTTCTGACAAGGATCGAGCATGAATAAAGTGGCTTTCATTACCGGTGCCAGCCGTGGCATCGGCCGGGCGGCGGCGCTGGCGTTTGCCCGTGCCGGTTACGACCTGGCGATCAGCGCACGCACGCTCGAAGAAGGCGAACAGCACCCGCATGCCTTGCGCGACGCCACGGGGGCGCCGTTGTCGGGCAGCCTCAACGGCACGGCCGAGGCAATCCGCGCGCTGGGCGGGCGGGTGCTGGTAGTGCCGATGGACCTGCTGGACAGCAGCTCGGCCGAGCACGCCTGTGCAGCGGTGCTGGCGGAGTACGGGCGTATCGATGTGCTGGTGAACAACGCCATTTACCAGGGCAACGACCTCAATTCGACCTTCCTGGCGCTGCAGCCGCAGACCCTGGAGCGGATGTTCACGGGGTATATCCTTACGCCGTTCCTGCTGACCCAGGCGGTGGTGCAGCGGATGCTGGGGCAGGGCAGTGGCGTGGTGATCAACGTCACCTCCGGTGCCGGCGAGAGCGACCCGCCGGTGGCAGCGGACAAAGGTGGCTGGGGCTATGCCTACGGTGCCGGCAAGGCGGCGGTATCGCGGTTGTCGGGGATTTTGTCGACGGAGCTGGGCGAGCGGGGCATCCGTGCCTATACCTTGAACCCAGGCGTGGTGACCACCGAGGCGTTGAAGGTGACCATCGGCGAGCGCGGCGTCATCGCCTTGCGAGCTGGCAGTGCCCCGCCCGAGGTGCCGGCGGCAGTGATGTTGTGGCTGGCCACGGACCCCCAGGCTGAGCAGTATCAGCGGCGCACCTTGGCGGCGCAGGCGTTGGCCCTGGAGCATGGGATAGTCGCCGACTGGCGTTGAAGGGCAAGCAGCACCCACAGGTCTTGCTCAAAATCCAAGATCTTGCGCGATCCCTGTGGGAGCGGCCTTGTGTAGCGAAAGGGCTGCGAAGCAGCCCCAGGGTTTCAGCACAGATGCACAAATTGCTGGGGCTGCTTTGCAGCCCTTTCGCTACACAAGGCCGCTCCTACAAGGGGCAGCGCAAGGCCACTAGATTAATGCAAGACAGTTGCCCCCCACCGGTACTGCGCAAGGCCCATGCAGCCCTGTGGGAGCGGCTTTAGCCGCGAACACCGGCAAAGCCGGTGCCATCTACGCCGCTGCCGCCAATGGGCCCTCAGGCCCGGCGCTTGGCCAGGGTCATCGCCGTATCTTCGATCATGTCCTCCTGGCCACCTACCATCCCGCGTCGGCCCATCTCCACCAGGATTTCCCGCGCCGATACGCCATACTTCTGCTCGGCACGCTTGGCGAACAGCAGGAACGAGCCATACACCCCGGCATAGCCCATGGTCAGTGCATCGCGGTCACTGCGGATGGGGAAGTCCATGATCGGCACCACCAAGTCCTCGGCCACGTCCTGGATGGCGAATACATCCACCCCGGTTTCGATGCCCATGCGCTTGCACACCGCCACCAGCACTTCCATTGGCGTGTTCCCGGCCCCGGCGCCCAGCCCTGCGCAGGCCGCATCGATACGGCTGGCACCGGCCGCGATCGCGGCAATCGAGTTGGCCACGCCCATCGACAGGTTGTGGTGGCCATGGAAACCGATCTCGGTTTCCGGGCGCAGCGCGGCGCGCATTGCCGCCACCCGCTCGCTGACCTGGTGCGGCAGCAGATAGCCCGCCGAATCGGTCAGGTAGATACAGTTGGCGCCGTAGCTCTCCATCAGCTTGCCCTGGGTGGCCAGGCCTTCGGGGCTGTTCATGTGCGCCATCATCAAGAAACCCACGGTGTCCATGCCCAGGTGCCGGGCATGGGCGATGTGCTGCTCGCTAACATCGGCCTCGGTACAGTGGGTGGCCACCCGTAAGGTGCTCACGCCCAGGCCATGGGCCATTTTCAGGTGTTCCACCGTGCCGATGCCCGGCAGCAGCAACGCCGACACCTTGGCCTGCTTCATCAGCGGGATCACCGCCGACAGGTAGGCCTCGTCACTGTGCGCCGGGAAGCCATAGTTGACCGAGCTGCCGCCCAGGCCATCGCCATGGGTCACCTCGATCAGCGGCACCCCGGCGGCATCCAGGCCGCAGGCGATGCGCTGCATTTCGTCGAGGCTGATCTGGTGCCGCTTGGGGTGCATGCCGTCGCGCAGGCACATGTCATGTACGGTAATGCGTTTGCCGTTGAGGTCCATGCTGAGCTCCTTAGGCCAGGGCAGTGGGGGCAGGGCGCAGCACCAGCTCGCCCTTGAGGATTTCCTCGGCGAACAGCTCGGCGGTACGCGCCGCTGCCGCCGTCATGATGTCGAGGTTGCCGGCGTAGCGCGGCAGGTAGTCGCCCAGGCCTTCCACCTCCATGAAGATCGACACGCGCTTGCCGTCGAACACCGGGCCGTTGACCAGCCGGTAGCCCGGGACATAGCGCTGCACCTGCGTGATCATTGCCTCGATGGCGGCGCGGATCGCGTCCTGGTCGGGTTCGTCGTCGGTCAGGCAGTGCACGGTGTCACGCATGATCAGCGGCGGCTCGGCCGGGTTGATGATGATGATTGCCTTGCCCTGCCTGGCACCGCCCACCTGTTCCACTGCGCTGGCGGTGGTGCGGGTGAACTCGTCGATGTTCTTGCGCGTACCCGGGCCTACCGATTTCGAGGCGGCGGTGGCGATGATCTCGGCATAGGCCACCGGCTGCACGCTGGATACCGCCGCCACCAGCGGGATGGTCGCCTGGCCGCCGCAGGTGACCATGTTCACGTTCATCACCCCCAGGCCGAGGTTGGCCTTGAGGTTGACCGGTGGCACGCAATAGGGGCCGATGGCCGCTGGCGTGAGGTCGATCATCAGTACGCCAAGGGCATTGAGCTTGTGGCTGTTCTGCGCATGCACGTAGGCCGAGGTGGCATCGAAGGCGATCTGGATGTTGTCTTCGAGCACATGCGGCAGCAGGCCGTCGACGCCCTCTGCGGTGGTTTTCAGGCCCATTTCGCGGGCGCGTGCCAGGCCTTCGGAGCTGGCATCGATACCCACCATCCAGACCGGCTCCAGTACCTCGCTGCGCTTGAGTTTGTACAGCAGGTCGGTGCCGATATTGCCCGGCCCGATCAATGCACATCGGATCTTCTTGCTCATGTTCATGGCTCCAGGGAAAAGTTCAGGGCACGAAGCGCAGGCTGGACTGGCCCAGCCCGCTCATGCTCAGGCTGATACGGTCGCCGGCAGTGACCGGCACCAACGGCGCCAAGGCGCCGGAAAGGATGATTTCGCCTCGGCGGAACGGGATGCCCAGTTCGCCGAGGGTGTTGGCCAGCCAGGCCACCGCCGCGCAGGGGTGGCCTTGTACTGCCGAGCCCAGGCCGCTGCCGGCCGGCTGGCCGTTTTTCAGCAGTTGCATCTGCACCTTGGCCAGGTCCAGCGTGCGTGGGTCGAGGCGTTGCTTGCCGAGGGCGAACACGCCGCACGAGGCGTTGTCGGCCACGGTGTCCTGGATGCGGATCTGCCAGTTGTCAATGCGCGAGTCGACGATCTCGAAGCAAGGCATCACCCACTGCGTCGCGGCCAGTACGTCCTCGGCGGTAATGCCTGGGCCGTGCAGGTCTTCGCCGAGCATGAAGGCGATCTCACCTTCGGCGCGTGGCTGGATCAACTGGTGCCGGGCCAGGCTGACCTCGCTGCCATCCTCCACTTGCATGGCGTCGGTGAGAAAACCGAAATCCGGCTGGTGCACGTCGAGCATTTCCTGCACGGCGCGGCTGGTTACCCCGATTTTCTTGCCAACCACGCGCTCGCCCAGGGCTTCGCGCCGCTGCAGGAAGGCCAGCGAGATGCGGTAGGCCTGGTCGAGGGTCAGGGCCGGGTAGCGGCGGGTCAGCGGTTGCAAGGTCTGGCGGCCGCGCAGGGCGTTGAACAGCTCGTCGCCGAGCGCTTGGATCAGATGGGCGTCCATGGCGGGGGCTCTCTGTTTGAGGGAATAAAAAAAGCCGGCCCGAGCAAAAGGGAGGCCGGCTTGAGAAAACGGGGATATCAGCCAACCCAGACGCTGGAATCGGCGCCACCGTCGACATCGATGATCTTGCCGGTGACCCAGGCGGAAGCAGGCGAGGCCAGGTACAGCGCAGCGGCGGCGATATCTTCCGGGCTGCCCAGGCACTGCAGCGGGGTGTTGGCCTCCATGGTCTGGCGCATGGCGGCCGGCATCACGCTGTTCAGCGCGGCCGTCAGGGTAGGGCCGGGGGCCACTGCATTGACCCGCACCTGTGGCGCGAAGTCCTGGGCCAGCAGGCGGGTCAGGTGGCTGAGCGCCGCCTTGGCCGTACCGTAGGCGCTGAAGTGGCGCTGCGAGTAACGCGCCGCCACCGAGCTGATGTTGACGATGTTGCCGCCACCGGCGTCGCGCATCAGCGGTACGCACAGCTGGCAGAACGCGTAGGCGCTGGAAACGTTGAAGCGCAGGATCTCGTCGAACAGCTCCGGGCTAAGGCTGAGTGGGTCGTTGGGGCCGCCACCGCCGACATTGTTGACCAGGTGGGTGATGCGGCCGAGGTGCTCATGGCTCTGGCGCACCAGGGCCTGGCGCTGCTCGCTGTCGTTGACATCACAGGCGAACGCCAGTGCATTGCGGCCCAGCGCGCGGATTTCCTCGGCCACTGCCTGGACATCATCCAGCGAGCGCGCGGCGCATACCACATCGGCGCCGGCTTCGGCATAGGCCAGGGCAATGGCGCGGCCGATGCCACGGCCACTGCCGGTGACGATGGCGACGCCGCCGTCGATACGGAATCGTTGCAGGATGCTCATGGCGGTTTCTCCTTTCAGGGTCTCAGGGTCTCAGGGCTCTGGATGGGGCTGACTATGGTCATGCCAGCGAGGGCGTACATCGTCTCAACGGACTAGCGCCCAGGGCGCGCCAGCACTAGTCCGCTTTGACGATGAACGATCGCCTGGCCGCCCTGATGATCGATCCCAGCTCGCGCAGTGGCGCAGCGAGACCGGGAGAGACCAGTGATGCACAGCTTGCGAGAAAAGACCCAGGAAGAAGTCGAACTGATCGAACGAGCGCGGCGCTTGCTGCCGCAGCTCAAGGCCCGCGCGGCACAGGCCGAGCGCGACCTGCGCATTCCCGACCAGACCATCGACGAGCTGCAGGCGGCGGGCTTGCTGCGCGCCCTGCAGCCGCGCGCCTTCGGCGGTTACGAAGTCGACCCGCGGACCTTCTTCGAAATCCAGATGATCCTTGCCGAAGGCTGCATGTCGACCGCCTGGGTCTATGGCGTGATGGGCGTGCACCCCTGGCAGGTGGCGCGCTACCCGATCGAGGCGCAGCGCGAGGTCTGGGAGCAGGACCATGGCGCGCTGATTTCCTCCACCTACATGCCGGCGGCCAAGGTCAGCGTGGTGCCGGGTGGCTACCGCATCAGCGGGCGCTGGGGCTTCTCCAGCGGCAGTGAACATTGCCAATGGGTGTTGCTGGGCGGCATCCTGCCGGCCGATGGCGACTTTGCCAGCGAGCATGGCACCTTCCTGCTGCCACGCGCCGACTACCGTATCGAACCCAACTGGGACGTGCTGGGCCTGCGCGGCACCGGTAGCCACGACATCGTGGTCGAGGATGCCTTCGTCCCTGCCCACCGCGTGCAACGCACCAACAACTGGCAGATCGAAGCGACGCCGGGGCGCCTGGTCAACACCAACCCGATCTATGCCATCCCGTTCGCCCAGGTGTTCTCCCGCGCGGTCTCGACGTCGGCCATCGGCGCCTTGCAAGGGGCAATCAATACCTTCCGCGAGAACGCCGCCCAGCACATCGGCAAGCACGGCGCGCGCACCGCCGACGACCCGGTCGCGCAAACGGCAGTGGCCGAAGCCGTGATTACCGTCGACAGCCTCAAGCTGGTACTGGAACGCAACTACGAGCACCTGATGCAACTGGCGCGTGCCGGCGAGTACCCGGACACCGAAACCCGCCTGCTGTACCGCTACCAGTCGTCCTACGTCACCAACATTTGTGCCGAGCGGGCCAGCGACCTGCTGCGCAGCATGGCCGCTTCGGGGCTGTACAACAGCAACCCGGTGGCGCGGCTGTTCCGCGACCTGCACCAGGCGCGCGGGCATATCGCCAACAACTTCATGGCCTACGGGCGCAGCTTCGGCGCGGTGCAGCTGGGCCTGCCCAACCCCGATCCATTCGTCTGAGCCGGGTGACAGCGAGTACCTGAACCATGAATGACTATCTTGCCTTGCGCGTGGCGCGGGTGATCGAGGAAACCGCCGACGCCCGTTCGCTGGTGTTCGACGTGCCCGCGTCGCTGGCCGAGCGCTTTCACTACAAACCGGGGCAGTTCCTGACCCTGCGCGTACCGTTCGACGGCGGCTGGCTGCCGCGCTGCTATTCGCTGTCGAGCACGCCGCTGCTCGATGAACCACTGCGGGTGACCATCAAGCGGGTGCGTGACGGGCGCGCCTCGAACTGGCTGTGTGAGCAACTGCAGGAAGGCCAGACCCTGGAGGTCCTGCCGCCGGCCGGGGTGTTCGTGCCGCGCGACCTGCAAGGCGACTTGCTGCTGTTCGGTGGCGGCAGCGGGGTGACGCCGGTGCTGTCGATCCTGCGTTCGGCGCTGCTGGCCGGGCAGGGGCGGGTGCTGCTGATCTATGCCAACCGCGACGAACACTCGGTGATCTTCCGCGATGAGCTGCGCATGCTTGCCGCCGTCCACCCACAGCGGCTGCAGGTGGTGCATTGGCTGGACTCGCTGCAAGGCGTACCGAGCGTGGCACAACTGGCCGAGCTGGCCCGGCCAATGCTGGACGCCCAGGCCTTCATCTGCGGCCCGGCACCGTTCATGGATGCCGCCGTGCAGGCGCTGGCCAGCCTCGGCATGCCCGCTGGCCGGGTGCATGTGGAACGCTTCGTGTCGCTGCCGGGTGAAGGCGAGCTGCCCCAGGCCAGCCAGAGCGAGGCAGCGATGGCCGCGCAGCTGGCCGTACGCCTGGACGGCGCCGACCACAGCCTGGACTGCGCCAGTGGCGAGACGCTGCTCGATGCCATGCAACGCGCCGGCCTCAACCCGCCCAGTGCCTGCCGCGTGGGTGGTTGCGCCTCGTGCATGTGCACCCTGGAGAGCGGCGAAGTCGAGTTGCTGCACAACGATGCCCTGGATGCCGGCGAACTGGCCGAAGGCTGGATCCTGGCCTGCCAGGCGGTCCCCACCAGCCCCGTGCTGCGTATCCGCTTTCCCGAGTGATGCCGATGAGCGAATTTCGCATGAATCCGATCCTGAACACCGCTGCGCCTGCCACCATTGCCCAACTGCTGTTTGCCAGCGCGCAACGCTTTGCCGGCCATGCCGCCATCGAAGAGAATGGCGAGCGCCTGGACTATGCCGACCTGCCAGCACAGGTGCTGCAAGTTACCCGCGGCCTGATGGCGCTGGGCATCCAGCCGGGTGACCGGGTCGGCCTGTGGGCCCCCAACGGCCGCGAGTGGATCCTGGCGGCGCTGGGCATCCATTGCGCCGGCGCCGTGCTGGTGCCGGTCAATACCCGCATGAAGGGCGCCGAGGCCGCTGATGTGCTGGGCCGCAGTGGTTGCCGGGTACTGTTCGTGCAGCAGCGCTTCCTGGAGGTCGATTACCCGGCATTGCTCGCGCCACATCGCCCAGCCACCCTGGAGCATCAGGTGATCTTCGCCTGCGAGCAGCTGGCAACCACGCAGGACCTGAGCTACGCGCAGTTTCTTGTCGGCGCCGCGACCATCGAAAAACTCACGGCCCAGCGCAGGGCCCTGAGCATCCAGCCCGAGGCCATCTGCGACTTGCTGTTCACCTCGGGCACCACCGGCAAACCCAAGGGGGTGATGAGCGCCCATGGCCAGAACCTGCGCGCATTCTCCGAGTACGTGAGGGTGCTGGGGCTGGTGCCCGGTGACCGCTACCTGATCGTCAACCCGTTCTTCCATGCCTTTGGCTACAAGGCCGGCTGGCTGACCTGCCTGATTGCCGGGGCAACCATCCTGCCGCACGCGGTGTTCGATGCCGAGGCGGTGTTCCAGCGCATTGCCCGCGAGCGCATCAGCGTACTGCCGGGGGCGCCGACCTTGTACCTGTCGCTGCTGGCCCACCCACGCCTGGCGCAAACCGATTTGTCGAGCCTGCGCATTGCCGTGACCGGCTCGGCGAGCATCCCGCCCAGCCTGATCGAGCGCATGCGCAACGAGCTGGGTTTCAGCGTGGTCACCACTGCCTATGGCCTGACCGAATGCGGTGGCCTGGCCACCCTGTGCGACCCGCAGGCACCGGCCGAAGTCATTGCCGGCACCAGCGGACAGCCGTTGCCGGGCACCGAAGTGAGCATCCGCGACGCGGCCAACCGCGCCTTGCCCCGGGGCGAGACCGGGGAAATCTGCCTGCGCGGCTTCCACATCATGCAGGGGTACTTCCAGGACCCGGCCGCCACCGCCGAGGCCATCGATGCCGAGGGCTGGTTGCACACCGGCGACGTCGGGCGCCTGGACCCGCAGGGCAACCTGGCAATCACCGACCGCCTCAAGGACATGTACATCGTCGGTGGCTTCAACTGCTACCCGGCAGAGATCGAAGCCGCGCTGCTGGCGCACCCGGCTATCGCCCAGGTAGCGGTAATCGGCATTGCCGATGCGCGCATGGGCGAAGTCGGTTGTGCCTGCGTGGTGCTGCGCGAGGGGCAGCAACTGGACGAGCAGGCGCTGATCGGCTGGAGCCGCGAGCGCATGGCCAACTACAAGGTGCCGCGCCAGGTGCGGTTCTTCCCGGCGCTGCCGCTGAACCCGTCGAACAAGGTCGCCAAGAACGATTTGAGGGCCGTCGTGGCCCAGGCATGAGCGCCGCGGTGGGCCAAGCCTGAACCTGCAGCAAACGGACGAACAAAACAATAACAACAAAGGAGAGCAGCATGTCTACGTCGAACACGGGCCTGGCCCGGCGCCGCTGGCTGGCCGTGGCCATCGGCCTGGCCAGTGGCGGCGCGAGCGCCGGGCCAACCCTGGAACTGGGGGAGGACACCACCCTGGACTCATCGCTCACGGTCAACTACACCGCGTCGATGCGTACCGCCAAACAGGCCAACCAGTACCTCGACGACATCAACAACGACGACGGCACGCGCAATTTCAAGCGCGGGTCGTTGATTACCAACCGGCTCAGCCTGTTCGGTGAACTGCGCCTGCGTCATGACAACGTGGGTGCGGTGGTGCGCGGCAGCCACTTCTACGACGACGTCTACCACGAGCGCAACGCCAACGACTCGCCGCTGACGGTGAACAAGGTTGGCCGGCCGGATGGCTTTGTCGAAGACACCCGGCGCCTGAGCGGCAGCAAGGCGCGGTTGCTCGATGCCTACGTGTATGGCAACTACGAGCTGGGCGAAACCCAGTACCTGTCGGTGAAAGCTGGCCGCCACCTGGTGGCCTGGGGCGAGAGCCTGTTCTGGGCCAACATCAGCCAGGGCCAGGCGCCAGTGGACGCGACCAAGTTCAACGTGCCGGGCACCGAGGCCAAGGACGCCTACTTGCCGGTAGGCCAGGTTTCGGCCTCCTGGTCGTTGAACGAGGACCTGGCGCTGGTCGGCTTCTACCAGTACGAGTGGGAGAAAACCGAGCTCAACCCGGTCGGCGACTATTTCGGCAGCGACTACTTTGGCCCGGGCGCTGAGTTCTTCCGGCTCGGTGCGGGGGTGATAAACAGCCTGCCGGACAAGACCTTCACCGGCGTCAACTATGCCGGCGAGGTCAAGCCACGCGACAGCGGCCAATGGGGCATGGGCGTGCGCAACCGGGTTACCGAGAACACCGAGGTGGGGCTGTTCCACTACCGCTATCACGAGCGGGTTGGCTCGCTGTACTTCGACTTCACCGGGCAAACCCACTATTCGTCGAATTCGCGCATCAGCCAGCGCGCCAATACCGGCGCAGCGCCGGCCTATCGCCTGGGTTATTTCGAGGATGTCGAGCTGACCGGGGTCAGCTTCAGTTCCAAGGTGGGTGATTCGGTGCAGTACGCCGGCGACCTCAGCTACCGCGACGGTGCCTCGGTGTATTTGAACAATGGTGCGCCGACCACCGGGCAGATCTGGCAGGGCAACCTCAACGCCTCGTACATCCTCGGCCCGAGCTGGCTGGCCCAGCAGACCACCTTCATGGGCGAAGTGGTGCATCAGTACATCGAGGGGGTCGACACCCTGGTCATCAGCGGCGGCGGTGCCGGTGTTGATGGCCGCTTTGACGAATTCCAATCCAGCATCCAGACCCGTGGCTCAACCTTGCTCGGCGTTGGCGCCTACATGGATTACCCGTCCATCGCCGATGGCCTGGACCTGACCACCCGCGTGATCTGGCAGCAGAACGTCGACGGCAGCGCCTACCAGGGCCTGGGCCGTGACGAGAAGCGCCTGACCGTGGGTGGCGATTTCAAGTACCTGGGCAATTTCCAGGTTGGCCTGACCTACGTCGCCTACCTGAGCTCGCCGGACATTGCCCAGGGCCGCCTGCTGGCGGACCGCGACTACCTGTCGTTCAACGCCAAGTACACCTTCTGAGCCCTATTGCACCGAGGACAAGGCCTGCCATGAACCACACCTCCAACCGATCGCCGTTCAGCCCGGTCAGCATCGGCCCGCTGACCCTGAAAAACCGCTTCATCAAGGCCGCCACCAACGAGGGCATGAGCGCCCAGGGCGTACCCTCCCGGCAACTGGCCAAGCTGCATGCGGGCCTTGCCAGCGGTGGCGTGGCGCTGACCACGGTGGCCTACTGCGCGGTCAGCCGCGACGGCCGCACGCTGCCCAACCAGCTGATCCTGGAGCGCGACAGCCTGCCGCATTTCAAGGCGCTGACCGACGCAGTACACCGCGAAGGCGGCCTGGCCAGTGCGCAGATCACCCACGGCGGTTGTTTTACCTTCATTCGCGAGCGTTCCACCCCCAGGCCGCTGTCGGCCAGTGGCGGCTTCAACAAGATCGGCATGATGAGCGGCATGTTCCTCAAGCAGGCCATGAACGAGGCCGACATGCAGCAGGTGGTGCGCGACTTTGCCCAGGGCGCGCGCCTGGCCCGCGAGGCCGGTTTCGATGCGGTGGAAATCCACATGGGCCATGGCTATTTGCTCAGCCAGTTCATCTCGCCGCTGTACAACAAGCGCCGCGACCAGTACGGCGGTAGCCTGGAGAACCGCCTGCGCTTCCCGCGCCGGGTGCTGCGCGCCGTGCTGGATGCGGTTGGCCAGGACCTGGCGGTGGTGTGCAAGTACAGCATTACCGAGGGCGTGCGCGCGGGTAACAGCGCCGAGGACGGCGCGCAGATCGCGCGCATGCTGGAGCAGGAGGGCGCGCACCTGCTGGTGCTCAGCGCCGGGATGAACGCCGAGTCGATCACCACCATGTTCGGCTCGTCGTTCCCCAAGGAGAACCGCGTGCAGCAGAAAAACCCGGTGATTGCCCTGGCAATGGCGCTGCAGCGGCGCATGGACCCGGTGGTGGAGTTTCGCGAGCTGTACCTGCTGGAACATGCGCGCAAGGTGCGTGCAGCGGTGAAAATGCCACTGGCGTACCTGGGCGGGGCCAAGAGCCTGGCGAGTATCGAGCAGGTGATGGCCGAGGGCTTTGACCTGGTGGCCATGGGGCGGGTGTTGATCGCCGAGCCCGACTACGTGAACAAGCTGGCCAGCGGCGCGAGCCGCAATTCGATCTGCACCGCGTGCAACCGCTGCGTGGCGATGATGTATACCCCGGGTGGCACCTCGTGTGTACTGGGGCAGCCGGGGGATGCGAAGCTCAATAGCCAGCGCGCTGCTGGCTGACTGAAAAGCGCCGCATCGCTTGTGTGGGAGCGGCCTTGCGTCGCGAAAGGGCTGCAAAGCAGCCCCAGCAATTTGTGCATCTGTGCTGAAACCCTGGGGCTGCTTCGCGGCCCTTTCGCGA